>JAPUHZ010000113.1 GCA_027297485.1 Deltaproteobacteria bacterium | reverse complement strand
CAGACCGTTGAAAAAGGCCCATCTGCCAATAGCCTGCCGGATGGTGGCGTTTAAATAATGGCGCTCGACTGCCTCGCTCTTATGCGTGTCCGTGCTCGGATTTCGTGCTCGTTTACGAACACGGGCCACCCTTCGACTTTGCTCAGGGTGGTGAGTTTGTCGAACCACGATCACGAGTTACGATAAGCGCGCCTCGTGTCTGGGACCTTTTTGACCGGCCTGAGAACAGGGTTTTTCAACACCCCTTTAAATCATGACATCGTCCCGTGAAAAAATAAAAAAACAGATGCTTCATCTGCGCCAAAAGATAGAAAAGCACAACTACCATTATTATGTCATGGATAATCCGCTCGTCAGTGACGCCGAGTATGACCGTTTCTTTCGCAGGCTGCTCGAACTGGAAAGGAGAAATCCTGAATTGGCCTCTCCAGACTCCCCTACGCAAAAGGTCGGGGCCGATCCCTTGGAGAAATTCGCCACGGTCCGCCACACCCTGCCGATGCTTTCGCTCAACAATGCCAACAACCGGGAAGAGATGGAGGAGTTTGAGGAGAGAATCCAACGCTTCCTCAAAAGCTCCCAGCCGATCGAATATGTCGTGGAGCCGAAGATCGATGGGGTTGCCGTCGAGCTGGTATACGAGCAGGGACGCCTTGCGGTCGGCTCCACCCGTGGGGACGGAGTCAACGGGGAAGATATCACCCTGAACTTGAAGACGATCCGCTCCATCCCACTCACGCTGCGTAAAGGAAGGAAGGGCACGCCCCGACACCTAGAGGTCCGGGGTGAGATCTTTCTTTCGCGCGCGGCGTTTCAAAGGAGACCGCGATGACCTATCTTGCCGTCATTGATGTCGATACTACGGGTCTCAATCCTTACCGACACGACCGCGTCATCGAACTGGCCGCCTTGCTGATGCGGCTCGATGGCGAAGTGATTCGAGAGTTCGTGACGCTTCTCAATCCCGAACGGGACATCGGCCAGACGAGTATTCATGGCCTCACCGCAAGTGACGTCGTAGCAGCACCTCGATTCGTGGAAGTTGCCGGGGCGCTACTCGACATACTCAACGGCTGCGTGGCGTTGGCTGGGCATAACATCCGGTTTGATCGCTCGTTCCTCTCGGCGGAGTTTAACCGCCTTGGATATCCGTTCCCCAACGGTCCCATCGTATGCACGATGCAACTAGCGGGCGGGGGCACTCTCTCCACGTGCTGCGAGGACTACGGCATTGCCTTCGAAGGGGATAAGCACGTAGCTCTCCATGACGCGCGTGCTACGGCTCAACTCTTGGCTACACTTCTCCGGGACCCCCCTCAGGAGACATCTAAGATTGTGCACTTGTCATCAATTACGTGGCCGAAAATTCCAAAGTATGGGGTACGCCTGCTAACGCGGGACGAGTCGCGGAGGCGTCTAGCTGAGCCGCCGACATATCTACAAAAGCTGTTCGCAAAAGCGGAGAACAACCTGCGCCCTGAGACCGATGACACTGCCATGCTGGCCTACACCGCTTTGCTCGACCGCGTGCTTGAGGATCGGCATGTGGATGACACTGAAGCGCAGTCGCTGCTTGACGTTGCCACTCGATGGGGTATTGCAGGTATCGGAATCCGGGAGGCGCATCGGCAGTATCTGCATCAGTTAGCGTGCGTAGCGTTGGCTGACGGAGTCATCACTGATGCCGAGCGCCGCGACCTATGCCAGGTAGCTTCCTTGCTTGGGTTCCATGGTAGCGAGCTTGATGAGATCCTAGAAATCGCCTCACAAAGAATTTCGCGGGAACTGACAAAGGATAAGTCAACTCTTGACCCACTTCGTCGGGAGCAACTAGCCGGAAAACGGGTGTGCTTCACCGGGGAGTGCCAATGTCGCCACTTGGGGCAAACGATCACGCGAGAGATGGCAACAGAACTAGCAAAGAACCATGGCATGATCGTCGTGGAATCCGTAACCAAAAAATTGGACCTGCTGGTGGTTGCAGACCCACTAACGCAATCCGGAAAGGCCAACAAGACGCACAAGTATGGGATCCGCATTATGCACGAGGCAGTTTTCTGGAAGGTTCTCGGTGTCGAGGTTGAATAAGATATCCACGCCGCTACGTGCTTCGTAGGTCAGGGTAGGTATCAGGTTTGTGTCATGGTATTTCTGGCTTAACTTGGCGCTTCAGACCGTTCGCTGATAACGACGCCTGAGCTTAAAGTTTAGATACATCATCATGAAGAAAAATCGGACGACAAGGTTTAATGTCCCCGTTGACCAGTTAACGGAGGAACAAGCGGTATCGGAGCTGTCTGAGCTCGCAGAATTAATCTCTTATCACAACCAACTTTATCATGAGCAAGACCAACCGGGAATAACCGACGCGGAATACGACGAGTTGCGCCGTCGAAATGGTGCTATCGAGAAGCGCTTCCCTAGGTTGGTACTACCGAGCAGTCCTTCATACCGAGTGGGTACGGAGCCAGCAGCGGCCTTCAAGAAGATACGTCACGCCGTACCTATGACCTCATTAGATAATGCTTTGACCGTTGATGACATCCGGGGCTTCATTGATACCATTCGCAACTTCATCGTTGAGTTGAAAGACCCAAATTTAGCCATCGCACTCGTGGTCGAACCCAAGATTGACGGTCTATCTTGCTCCCTTCGATACGAGAATGGGCGCCTGAAATTCGGCGTAACGCGGGGTAATGGCATTGAGGGGGAAGACGTAACCCCCAACGTCAAAACGATAAAAGACATCCCACACCAATTGAAGGGCAAGGTCTGGCCTGATGTGTTGGAAATACGCGGAGAAGTCTACATGTCCGACGAAGACTTTCTGAAGCTTAACGAATATCAAGAATCGCTAGGTCCAAAGGGGAAGGTTTTCGCGAACCCCCGTAATGCTGCTGCCGGAAGCTTGCGCCAAAAGGATCCTAATATCACTGCCAGCCGTCCCCTACACTTTTTTGCATACGCATGGGGCAAAGTCTCAGTACCTTTCACGCAGACCCTATGGAAAGCTCGTCGCAAGATAGGACGTTGGGGCTTCAAACTCGACGAACCTTCCAGCCTGGTCAAGGTGGTCGATTCCGACTGTACAGCCTTGTCCGACTACTATGAAAAGATCCAAACAAAGCGATCCTCGTTGGGTTTTTCCATCGACGGTGTAGTTATCAAAATCGACCGTCTCGACTGGCAAAACCGTTTGGGCTTCGTGAGCCGTTCCCCACGTTGGGCAATCGCCTGGAAGTTTCCGCCCGAACAAGCATTAACGACTATTCGAAACATCACAGTACAGATAGGTCGTTTGGGAAGGGCTACGCCTGTCGCCAATCTTGTCCCCATTAATGTGGGTGGAGTTTTGGTATCTCGCGCCACGTTGCATAATGAGGACGAGATCAAACGCAAGGACATCCTGGAAGGCGATATCGTACTGATACAGCGCGCGGGTGATGTCATCCCGCAGGTTGTTAAGGTTATCAAAAACCGTCGCCCCGCCGATAGTCGTCCCTTCATCTTTCCGACGAAATGCCCTGAGTGCGGCAGCACACTCGCTCGGGACGTTGACGCAGCCGAAACGTACTGCACTGGGGGATTAATTTGTCCCGCCCAGGTAAAGGAGCGATTACGGCACTTTGTATCTAGAAATGCATTTGATATTGAAGGGTTAGGCGAGCTAAACATTGATCTTTTTTATAAAAAAAAGTTGATCCAAACACCTGCGGATATCTTTACACTGGAAGAAAGAAATCGACATAGTGATAACCCCATCTCTAACTGGCCAGGCTGGGGCGGAAAAGGAAAAAAACAAGGCAAGGAACAAAAACGAGTCAGGAACCTGTTCAATGCCATCAACCGCGCTCGATCCATTTCACTGGACCGCTTCATATTCGCGCTGGGTATTCGTCAGGTAGGGGAAGCAACTGCCCGCTTGCTGGCTCGGCATTACGTTTCATTATCGCGGTGGCGAAGGTGTATGGAAGACTCCTGGGACGAGCAATCGGAGGTAAGGAAAGATTTGCTCTCGATTAACGGTATCGGGAAGAGTATGGCACAGGATATCGTGATGTTCTTTCGCGAACCACAGATGCAAGAACTACTTGATCGGTTAACTGAGACAAACCAGAACAAGGAACCACTGGTAAAGGTAAACGACTTTGAACTCTCGAACATAGAGAGCCCCATCGCAGGAAAGACTGTCGTGTTTACAGGCAAATTGGAGACAATGACTCGATCGGAAGCCAAGGCCCGTGCTGAAAGATTGGGAGCTAACGTGACGAATTCCATATCCCAGAAGACCGACTATGTTGTGGCGGGGCCTGGCGCAGGGTCTAAGGTCAAAATAGCACGCGAACTCGGCCGGAGGATTCTAACAGAGCATGAATGGTTAGACTTGGTCGAAAAGAGCTAAAGAGGGCAGGCGAGCGGCAAGACTTTCGTCTTGACCGGAGGCTTGGAAACCATGTCTCGGAGTGAAGCCCAAAGACGGATAGAGTCTTTGGGAGGACGGATCGCTTCCGGTGTAAGCCGCAATACGGATTATGTTGTTGTCGGGGCCGACCCCGGCTCCAAGCTCAACAAGGCAAAGGAGCTAGGGATCCAAACCCTGGACGAGGGGGAATTTCTCAAGCTGATCGGGGCCTGATTACCACCGGTTATGGCGCTGTGACCCACCACCACCTCGCGGAGGACGGGGTTGCTGGGGGCCCGCGCCTCACTCACCACGATGGCCCTACCCTCGAATTCGGTTCCGTTGAGGGCGGCCGTGGCCCGCTCGGCCTCCTCATCTGATCCCATCTCGACAAAGCCGAAGCCCTTGGACCGACCGCTGAACTGGTCCGTGATGATCTTAACGCTCGTTACCGAGCCGTGCTGAGAAAAGAGTCCTTCCAGATTTGCCTCCCCTACCGAGTAGGAGAGGTTCCCCACATATAGCTTCGCTCCCATCTTGGCCCTCCTTTTTATTCATGGGGATAACACCGTTCTTGGGATCGACTTACACTGAAGGGCAAAGCGCGAAAGATGCTGGAAAAAACCAAGCTCCCGGCACGCTCTTCGGTAAAATGACCCTTGCGAAACGGCCCAAGCCTACCCAGGATCAATCCTCTTGTCAAACAGCCCGTCAGCCATTAGGCAACAGGCCAGAGACAACATGTAAAGGGAAGACAATAGGAATTACGGCCGTCAGTTAGAAGTCTAGTGCCTAGTGCCTGATGCCTATTTCCGGCGCTTGCAGATCCTCAATCTGTCCGCTAAGAGGGTACAAAGAGTGTCATGGAAAACACGGAGGACAAGGTTCGAATTCATTTAATCATCGAGGGGAGAGTCCAGGGGGTATTTTTCCGTTCCTCCACGCTGGAGGAAGCCGCTCGATTAGGGTTAAAAGGATGGGTAAGAAATTGCCAGGACGGATCTGTTGAGGTCGCAGCGGAAGGCACAAGAAAAAAAATCGACGACCTTATCGCCTGGTGCCACCATGGCCCCCCGGGGGCCTATGTGTACAATCTCCGGCTCCAATGGGAGGATTTCCAGGACCAGTTCCGGGATTTCCGAATCAGGGGATAGTGTCGCTTTTTTCTTCCCTTTCCAACGCCAAGCGGTAAACCTCCCTCTTGGGGTAGGAAAACCTTTCTCCCAAAAGTTCTGCGATTTCTTTGACCCGCATTCCCTTTCTTCTGAGCCTTTGGATCTCAGCCGTTAATAGATCATCCGCAGGGGCCTTTCGCCCCTCTGAACCTTTTACCACAAGGGTGATCTCCCCGCGCCATTCTCTGCTGCCGGCCAGGGCAGTGACCTCGCTTAGCCGCCCACGGATAAACTCCTCGTAAATCTTTGTGACCTCTCTGCCTAGAACAACTTCCCGGTCACCAAGAACCTCCAGCAGATCCTGTAGGGACCCTTTGAGCCTATGGGGGGCTTCATAGAAGACAAGGGTCCTGCTCTCCTCCCGCAGCCCCTGTAGCCTTTCTCTCCGTTCCCGTTTTTTGGCCGATAAGAAACCTTCAAATACAAAACGGTCCGTCGGGAGTCCACTCGCGCTGAGGACCGCAGTGAGAGCAGATGCGCCGGGAACAGGGACCACGTTGACTCCGGCTTCTACCGATTCCCGCACGAGCCGGTAGCCGGGATCGGAAAGCGTTGGGGTACCGGCATCGGAAACCAGCGCGACATTTTCACCCTGTTCGAGACGCGCCACTAAAGCATGGGCCTTGGTTTTTTCGTTATGGTCGTGGTAGCTCGTTAGAGGCGTGTGAATGCCATAGTGGTTCAAGAGGGTCTTTGTATGACGTGTGTCCTCTGCCGCAATGAGATCGACCTCTTTGAGGATGCGCAGTGCACGAAGTGTTATATCTTCAAGATTACCGATCGGAGTAGCAACGATATAGAGAATACCGGACATACAGACAGAGACAGGGACAGAGACAGAGAAAAAACTATTTTTTTAGGATGCCACTAAGCATTCTTGCGACTTCATCGCACTGACTATACAGGGCGTCTTATCTCTCTCTGGGAAGATAACCCCGTGTTTGCATAACTGAAAGGAGGCTAACAACTTCATAAACCGATCCTTTAGCAATATTGAACAGATATCTAGACTCCTTTTCGCCCTCCCGCCCCGTACCTTCTGCAATATTGGTTGATAGTGACAGGGCTGCCCGCCGGATCTGTTCTCCTGGCGAAAACTGGTCTCTCTGATCTATGGTACGCGACATTGATGAAACTTCCTCATACAACATCACTGCTTTTTTCCAAACCTCAAGTTTCTCAAACTTGAACATCACCATCATCACTTTTTTCTTATTTCCCCCAGTCCCTTGCGTAGCGGAAGTCCCGGTCAATCGTGCGCTGCGAGAGCTTGGCGATGATCGGGAGACGCCTCTTGAACTGGGAGTTCATGATCCGGAGCGTAACCTCGTCAACAAACGCCTCGGGAAAGCCTGCGGCGGTAAGCTCCGGCCGTGAATAGCGCTCGTCCACCATAAGGTAGAGAAGCCGATCCACCTCACGATAACTGAATCCAAGCTCTCCCTCATCGGTCTGCCCTGCCCAGAGATCCGCCGAAGGTTCTTTCTGTACAATGACTTCCGGGACTCCAACCGCCTCGGCCAAGGCCCACACCTGCGTCTTATAAAGGTCGCCCAGAGGGTTGATGGCGGAAGCCATGTCGCCATAGAGCGTCCCGTAGCCGAGGAGCAGTTCTGTCTTGTTGCTTGTTCCCAAGACCAGGGCGTTCCACCGTGCCGAATGGTCATAGAGAATAGTCATCCGCTCTCGGGCCATCTTGTTTCCGCGGCTCTTCTGATCCGCATCGGCAAAGCGCTCAAAGTAGGCGTCGATCTGAGCCGTGATATCTATAGTGAGCGAGTCTATAGAGCTTTTCCGTACCACCAGCTCCGCGTGGGCCAAGCTTTCCGGACTAGAACTCTTGTAAGGCATCAGGATACCCAACACATGACCCGGCCCAAGGGCCTCAACTGCCAGCATGGCACTAAGGCTTGAGTCCACGCCACCGGATAACCCTACAACAACGCGATGGACACCCACCTTCTCCACCTCGTTGTGAATAAAGGAAACGAGGATCTGACGTAAAAGCGTCACATTGGTCGGAATCTCTACCATAAAGTCTTTGTAGCCATTCAGCGCTCAGCTATCAGCCCAAAGGCTTGAGGCAGTAAGCAACAGTCAACTAATACAAACGCAGTAAGTAAGTTCGCATTTCCTCGGTGGAAGGAGCCTTCAGGCCGAGGGAAATGGGGGTGATTATTCCTGCCGTTTGGGCCTGCACCAAGCCTCACGTTCGGTTCCCTCGTCCTTCAGTCTCCTTCCCCTCGGAATAGCCTCAATGTAACAAATTTATATACGTTTGTATTAATCTGTTGCCTTTTGCTTTCCTGTTAGCTGATAGCTAAAGGCTCACCTTTTTTTTCTAACCCTTGAACCCTTTTTCCCTTTATCCTTTGATCCCTTTTTACCCTTAATCCCTTGATCCTCTTTTGCTTGTGATGGCCGCCCTCGAATACGCATAAGCTCGTTGATCGTCAGGTCCAAATCCTCATCCCGCAGGAGCGGCGCCATGGTTCTCTTGCGGCGGACCGACTCCAGAGCCACCTCTCCAACGATGAAGTCCTCATTATAATATTTTGCCTTTATAATCCTCCGGCCAAAGGGATCCAGGATCTCCGAGCCTCCCCAAAAACCCACCCCGTCCTCAAATCCTGTCCGGTTTCCAAAAATCATAAATAGGCCCAAGGCCTCAGAGTAGGTCCGGTTGATCATCTCCCAGTAGCGGGCATTATCATCTTGGGCCTGCCCCTCCGTAATACCCCGCAGGGGGCTGGAAGAAGGACAGAGAATCGCCAGCGCCCCATCCAGAGCAGCCAAGTATACGGTAGACGAGTGCCAGAGATCCTCACAGACAAGGACGGCCATGCGGCCAAACTTGGAGTCGAAGGCCCGGATCCGGTCCCCTCGAGCAAAATAGCGCTGTTCATCGAACATCCCATAGGTTGGCAGATAGACCTTACGATGGAGATGGCGAATCTCTCCGGCTTCAAAATAGACCGCCGCATTGTAAAAGCGGTAGTCCGAACTCTCCTCCACCAATCCGGCAACAAAGGCCACCTCTCGACTGAGCTTCTTTAGGAGCGCTATCTCCCGCGAGGAGAGCTTTAAGGCGACATTAGGGACCATATCGCGCAGAAAATAGCCCGTCAGGCTCAACTCGGGAAAAAGCAAAAGATCGGCCCCCTCCTTTACTGCTTGGCGGATCTTCTCCTCGTAAAGGGCAAGGTTAGACTGGAGGTCTCCCAGTCTCGGATTGATCTGGGCGATAGCGACTCTGAAGGCCATAGGGAAAGGCTCCAACAACAGAACCTAACACATGGGGTAGGGGCTTGCAATTTCTCCTTTTTGCAGGATAGTAACTAGGAAACCCATCAGAGAGGCAGGGCTAATGGCGGAACAGGTTCTCATCTTTGGAAAAGACCTTTGACCTTACACAACGAGTGCCCGTGAGGACTACTCTAAACGTAAGATCCCTTTTGAATTCATCAATGTCCTAAACGATCCAGAGGGACTCCAGCGGATGCTGCGACTCTCGAACAACCGCCGTGAAGTCCCCATCATCGTTGAGGGTGGCAAAGTCACCATAGGCTTTGGCGGCACCTGAGAGGTCTAAGGCCGATGGCGTCGGCTCTTTTTGGTTAATCGTGAATCGTTACTCGTGTATTAGTGCGAATAACGAGTAACGAATAACCAATAACGATTTACGTTTTTCTAAGGGTCAGATAGGCAATTTGCTGTGGGCAGTCGATGCGGATGGGTAGCCCAGTGATTCCAATCCCCCCGCTCTCCTTGGGCGACCTTAAGTGCATGGGTATGAGGGAAAAGGAATTGAGTGGTGAAAAAACCGTTAGAAAAACTGGTGACGGATAAGATCCAAGCCTCTTTTGGCAACCACGCTCATCTCCTTTCCCTCACCCCTCTTGCCGGGGATGCATCGAGTAGACGTTACTACCGAGCCTTATTAGACGGCCCTGCCTCTCCCCGCTCGGTTATCGTCATGGAGCTTGCGGGAAGTTTCCTGCCCCTCTCCTCAGACGAATTGGCTATCTTCACCGAACCGACCAAGGAGCTTCCCTTCCTGAATCTGCACCGCTTTCTAAACCGGCTGGGGGTAAGGATCCCTGCGCTCTACGGCCATTGGGTGGAAGAGCGGATTCTCTTCTTGGAAGACCTGGGGGACTGCTCTCTCTGGGACTCGGTCCAAGCCCTCTCCCCCGCTCACGTCGTAGAGTGGTACGAGAAAGCTATTGACCAGCTCCTCCTGCTCCAAATCCTTGGGACCAGAGCGAGAGACAATTCCTGCATCGCCTTCCAGCAGCGGTTCGATCTCCGCCTCTATATGTGGGAGTTCGA
>JAPUHZ010000112.1 GCA_027297485.1 Deltaproteobacteria bacterium | reverse complement strand
ATCGACCACTTTAATACCCGTTTGGAAGGCTTGGACCTTGGTCTCCTGATCAACAAACTTCGGCGTGGGGCGGTGGATCGGAAAACGCTTCTTGGTCTTGATCGGTTCCCCTTCGTCAACCGGATCACCGATCACGTTGATAATCCGGCCTAAGGTCTCTGGACCAACGGGGACCGTAATTCCCTCCCCGGTATCCATGACCTCCATACCCCGAACCAGACCCTCGGCAGTGTCCATAGTAATGCAGCGGACCGTATTTTCACCCAAGTGCTGCGCGACTTCGACTACGAGATTCCACTTTTCATCGCTGATCGCGGGATTGCTGATCTTGAGCGCATTGTAGATCGCCGGCAGCGAACCATCGGAAAACTCGACGTCCACGACCGCTCCCAAAACTTGGGTGATCTTTCCCATATTCATAACTGCATGTCCTCCGTTCAATTCCTTATTTCAAGGCTTCCGCCGTGCCGATGATCTCCAATAGTTCTTGGGTGATCGAAGCCTGACGGGCCCGGTTCATTTGCATGGTAAGATGCCCGATCATCTTCGACGCATTCGTGGTCGCCGAATCCATCGCCGTCATGCGTGCGCCGTGCTCGCTCGCGGCGCCCTCCAACAGTGCCCGATAGATCACGACCTCGACGACCTTGGGCAGGAGACTTGACAGCAGCGCCTCGACCCCGGGCTCAAAAAGATACTCAGTGAGCTGCTCCTCGCCTTCTTTTTCTCCCGGAGCCACAGGAATAAGCTTCTCTAGCGTCGGAACCTGGAAAAGGGCCGAGCGAAAGCGGCTGTACAGGATGTAGACCGCATCGGTTTCCTCACTCACAAAACGACTGATCATCTTCCCGGCGAGCTCCGCCGCCAATTCCTCTGGAGGAGTCGCTACGATATTGATGTGACGGTTAGATATCTGCGCGTTGCGCCGGCGAAAATAATCCGCCCCCTTGCGCCCTACCAGGGCGAGTTGGATCTCCTTGGCAGCGCTTTGGCCACGCATAAAACTTTCGGTCGCCCGGATCAGATTGGCATTGTAGCCGCCGCAGAGACCTCGATCCGAGGTCAAGAGCAAAAGATGGATCCGTTTCTCCTCCCGGACATTGAGCAGCGGATGGGCCTCGCTCGAAACCCGGGCGACGAGGTTTATAAGCAGATCAGCCATCTTCTCGGCATAGGGACGAGCCTGCACGACCGCCTCTTGAGCACGCCGCAGCTTGGCAGCGGATACCATTTTCATGGCCTTGGTGATCTGCTGTGTGTTGCGGATCGAACCAATCCGCTTGCGTATCGCTTTAAGGGTGGCCATTACTCTCTATTAGTTCCGAGTTGCTAGTGTCGAGTTTCGAGTTGACCCGAAACTCCAAACCCGAAACACGAAACTACTCTTTAAAGCTAGCGTTAAACTCCTCCAACACCTTGTTGATCTTCTCCCTCATCTCCTCGTTCAGCTCCCGTTTCTTGAAGATCTCGGGGAACAGATCCGGATACTTAGACTCGACAAAGGCATAGAGCTCATGCTCGTACTTTTTGAGGGCGGTAACCGGCAGATGATCGACGAAGCCGTTGGTCCCCGCGAAGATGATCAGGATCTGTTTTTCCACGGGAACCGGTTCGTACTGGCCCTGTTTGAGTAGCTCAACCAGACGGCTGCCGCGATTGAGCTGCCGTTGCGTGGCTTGGTCGAGGTCGGAGCCGAACTGGGCGAACGCCGCCATCTCGCGGTATTGCGCGAGGTCGAGGCGGAGGGTTCCGGCAACCTGCTTCATCGCTTTGATCTGGGCATTCCCCCCGACCCGGGAAACGGAGATGCCGACGTTGATGGCCGGTCTGACTCCGGAATAGAACAGATCGCTTTCCAAAAAGATCTGGCCGTCGGTGATCGAGATAACGTTCGTTGGGATATAGGCAGAGACGTCACCGGCCTGGGTTTCAATGATCGGAAGGGCTGTCAGCGAACCACCGCCCCGGGCGTCGCTCAGCTTGGCGGCGCGTTCCAAGAGGCGGGAGTGGAGATAAAAGACATCACCAGGAAAGGCCTCGCGTCCGGGCGGGCGGCGCAGCAGGAGCGAAAGCTGACGGTAGGCCACGGCATGTTTGGAGAGATCATCGTAGATCAAAAGGGCATGGCCGCCGTTGTCCCGAAAATGTTCTCCGACCGTACAGCCGCTGTACGGCGCGATGTACTGGAGCGGGGCGGATTCAGAGGCGCTGGCACAAACTACAATCGTGTAGTCCATGGCGCCGTACTCTCTCAGCTTATCCACGACCTGGGCTACGGTTGATAGCTTCTGTCCGATAGCCACGTAGATGCAGATGACGTCACCCCCTTTTTGGTTGATGATGGTATCGATGGCGAGCGCGGTCTTGCCGGTCTGGCGGTCGCCAATGATCAGCTCCCGTTGCCCCCGCCCGATGGGGATCATCGCGTCGATCGCCTTGAGCCCGGTTTGCAGCGACTCTTTGACCGGCTGACGCGCTACGATCCCAGGCGCTTTGATCTCGATTCTTCTCCGTTCTTTGGTCTCGATCGGCCCGCGCCCATCGATCGGCTCACCCAGGGCATTCACCACCCGTCCCACCAGGGCCTTCCCCACCGGCACCTCGGCGATCCTGCCCGTCCGCTTGACCGTATCGCCCTCTTTGATCATGTGGGTCTCACCGAAGAGCGCCGCCCCGACATTGTCCTCTTCGAGATTCAACGCAACGCCGTAAATTCCGTGGGGAAACTCCAGCAGCTCTCCTGCGGCTACGCGATCGAGGCCATAGATACGGGCGATACCGTCGCCTGTTGAAAGGACCGTGCCGACCTCTTGAATTTCCACAGCCTTATCGTAGTCCCGGATCTGCTCTTTAATGATCCGGCTGATCTCCGCTGTGCCTATTTCCATCTTTTCCTCCTATCTAATATGCGTGCTCGATGCGCTCTTTCATCTTCTCAAGCTGAGTGCGTACACTACCGTCATAGATCCTGCCTTCCAATTGAACCAGCATTCCCCCTATTAGCCCCGGATCGATCTCTTCATGGATGAGCACCTCTTTCCCAGAGACCCTCTGCAGCGCCTCGCACAACTTCTCACGCGTGGCCTCCTCCAAGTGGCTGGTAGTCACAACCCGTGCCTCCACCCGACCTTTCGTCTCTTCGAGGAGACGGCGATAACGAGAAACAATAGAGGGAACAAAGGCCAAACGGTCCCGCTCCAATAATAGGGATAAAAATTGAATAGACAGTGCGGAGAGCTGTAAGACCTTTGCTATCTGGACAACAATATTCTTCCGACTCTGCACACCAAAGGCGGGATTATTGAGGACTGCCATCAGGGGTGAAGCCGTATAGGTAGTGACGAACCGTTCGATCTCTTGCCCTATCTGCTCCTCTCTGTGGTCCTCCAGCGCCAATTGAAAAAGGGCCTTTGCGTATCTTCGACTTAAACTTCCTTCTATCATCTAACCTTCCCTACCCCAAGCAAGAACTCTTCCACCAAACGCTTTTGATCTGCGGGCGTGAGATAACGCTGAACCGCTTTCTGCGCAGCCTCTTGGGCTAAGCGGGCCATTTCTCCGCGGATCTTCTGCTGCGCCAGCTTGATCTCCTGCTCCGAGAGGAACTGAGCGTCTTCTTTGATCTTGGACGCCAACCCTTCCGCTTCACGCAGCAGCTTGGTTTTTTCTCTCTCTCCCTCAGCCTTAAGAGATTCCCGGATCCTTTGGACCTCCTCATTCAGGCACGCCAACCGCCCTCGGTAGTCCCGGATCGTCGCCTCTGCATGTTTTCTACCCTCGTCTGCCTCTTTCACGGCGCCCAGAATCTGTTCACGCCGCGAATGGAGATGGTCTTTGATCAATGGCAACAGATAGCGCTTTAAGAGGTAGAGAAAAATGAGAAAGTTGATAAACGGAAAAATAACCTGGGTCACAGAGGCTGCATGCTCCTCCACCCCGGCAGAAGCGGCTGCCCCGAGCTCAGGTAAAGAGAGGATCCCGAAGAGCTTCATCCGACCCTCCTGCCGAGAATCTTCTCCACCATTTGTTGGGCGATTACCTCAGCCTCTCGGGCCACAAGCTCCTGTTCCCTTTGCATCTCACTTTGAACCTCCTCCCGGACCGTCTGGACCAGCCTGGCCGCCTCCTCTCTTGTTTGAGCTAAGAGCTGCTCGCGTGCCTGACGGCCCTCATGCACTATAGTTTCCTTCACCGCATTACCCTCATCTCTGGCCTGCGTGATCCCGTTCTCGTACTCTGCCCGCAAGCGTTCCCCCTCATCTATCAAAGATGCGGTCTCAGTCTTAACCCCCTCCGTCCTTCGCTCCCTTTCCTCCAGGAGCCCAAGAAAGGGGTTAAAAAGCAGCTTGGTCAAAAGAAACCAGAGAAAGAGAAAGGCAACAATTTGAATAACGACCGTGTAATCTAAAGCGATCATGAATTATCTACCAACAGCACCTTGTCGTGTGCCTATATTTTCCCACGCGGTGGATAGCGCAAGGCTCAGAAGAAATGAGCTGCCTCCTTAAGGCGTCTGGGAATAGACCTGGTATGTGGGGATGTGATGAGCGGCGGACCGAAGTCTACTTCTCTTTGTTGGTTACTCGCTTCGGTGCGTCATCCTTAATGGCTTTTTCACTACTCGGACGTAGCGGACTCTGGGCTTCACCCTTTTCCCTTGCCCCTCCCATGGAGCAATCACCGTCAAACACCGCACCCTCTGCAATGATTACCCTGGGGGCATCGATATTTCCAAAGAGTCGCGCTGGGCTTTCCAGCTCCACCTTTTCTTTAGCTGCCACATCGCCCTCTACCCTGCCGCGAATGACAACCACCTCACCGGAAATCTTGGCCCGGACCTCCGCTTCTTCGCCAATGGTCAGAATCCCGCGACATCGAATCTCTCCTTCCACACTTCCATCAATCTTTGCCGGACCGTGAAAGGTAAGTTGCCCGGTCACCCGACTCCCCTTATAGAGATAGGCAACCAACCCCTCTTCTGAAGATTGTGATGGGCCTTCCTCCACCTCCCCGAAAGAGCCCAGAACTGGATTGGGTCGATCCTCAAAAGGGCTTTTTTTTCCTCCGGCGCTGCGATCGAACCAAGTCATGACAATGAGATCCCCCTACGACAGACGGTTTTTTTTATAACATTCAGGAAAATCATTGTCAAAAGACCAAAAGGGTGTAACTTGCCATTTTCTGCTGGTCAGCTATAAGCACGAGGAGTCAAATGAGATTTAAGTATGGCTGCATGATAGAACTCCAAAGAAGGAATTCTTGGAGCCGAATCCTTCAAATGGAGCAGGGGTTTTCATGTCAACTTTGACGAAGTATTTGCTCCTGCAGGTGCCCGGATGGGTCCTTGCCGTTGCTGTCCTTATCGGGCTCCGGTACTGGATGGGGATCCCCCGTTGGGTGGCGTTCGGGCTTTTTTCTCTGTGGGTAGTGAAGGACCTCATCATGTATCCCTTGCTCCGTACCGCGTACGAGTCTGGAGTAAAGACAGGCGTTGACGAACTGATCGGTGCCCGGGGCATGGCCCAGGAGGAACTGGCGCCTCGTGGCTACGTTCGTGTGCGAGGGGAACTTTGGCGCGCAGAAATAGATCCGAATGACAAACCGATTTCGGCTGGGAGCCCCATCAGGATCCTGGCCGCACAAGGCATGACTCTGATCGTTAAAGAAGAAAAAAGAGTGGTAAGTTGAAGGGTTGAGCAACTCTCAGCTTTCGGGAATTCCTGAAACGCGATAAAGTTCCTTTCCCCCATGGATTTGCTAAGAACAAAGGCGCTCAGGGCGCATCCCTTTCAATGGGTGGTTGAGCCCCTGTCAGAAGAGCCCTCCTATATTGAGAAGGCAATGTTTGGCTGCAAAGGCTGTTATCTCTATGGCCGGCTCGTCCTGGTCTTGGCTGCTCGCGGGCGAGAGCCCTGGAACGGGGTGCTAGTCCCGACGGAGAAAAAATACCACAAATCCCTCCGCAGCAATGACGCAAACCTGGTCACGCACCCGGTTCTAAAGAAATGGCTATATCTGCCGGAGTCGAAAGAAGAGTTCGAAGACTCCGGCCGCGCCCTTGTAGAGGCTATTTTAGCCAACGACCCTAGGATAGGAGTTGAACCGAAAACAAAATCCTCTTCCCGGAAGTACGGAAAAACTTGAAACTTTTCTCCGCTAACCATCTCGCTTAGGGCTTGATTTACTATCACGCGTTCTTTTTATTCCTAGCTAATCGATCAAAGGCTTCCTGTTTCAAACTTCCTCCCTCGGCGCGGAGAGGAGTCTTCTGGACCTTTCCGCTAGGAGTTTTGGGGAGCTCTTGCCGATACTCCAAATAACGCGGCACTTTGAAGAGAGCAAGATGCTTTTGGCATAAAGCCCAGATTTCCTCCGGTGTTAGGGTTGCAGGAGTGGCAGGAGGTTTAAGAACAATATAGGCTTTAACCTCCTCCTGGTGAATGGGATCGGGCACACCGATGACCGCCGATTCAGCGATAAAAGGATGGGAGTTCAGTATCCGCTCCACCTCTGCAGAGGAAATGTTCTCGTCCCCCCGCTTCACCATATCTTTCATTCGGTCGACAAAATAGAGGAGCCTGTCTTCGTCAAGATAACCCGCATCGCCGGTATACAGCCAACCCCCCCGCAGGGCTTCCATCGTCGCCTGGGGGTTCTTATAATAGCCCTTCATCACCGTTGGGCTTCGTTTGACGATCTCTCCCAATTGCCCTAGCCGACATTCTTCACCATTCTCATTTAAAATCCGTAACTGATGAACCTCTGGTGCAATAGGGCGACCGCAGCTTCCGAGCCTCCTCTTGGATTTATCCAACGGCCCAAGCACACTGAGAATATCCTCAGTCAAGCTGTAAGAAGGAACAACCGTCAGCTTGAAACGCTCCTCAAAGCGAAGGTGCTGCTCAGGAGGTAGCAGAGCAACGGCGAGCCGTAGCGGGTTCCGTCCGTCATCGTCTCTTTGCGGCAGGTTGAGGAGGATTTGTGGTACCGTGCGCATAAGACTCGATGTGGTCACGCCATATTCGCGTACCTCATCCCAGAAGCGTGATGCGCTAAACCTCTCCTTGAGTAAAATGCTTCCGCCCACGGAAAACATAGCTATCGCCATGTGGCAAAGCGCGTTGACGTGGAAGAGAGGCATTATGACGATCGCCCGATCCCTTTCATTCCAGCCCAAAGCTTCAGCCCTTTTTTGCGGCGCAAAACAATAAGCATATTGCGTGAGCATAACCCCCTTGGGGCGGTCCGTTGTCCCTGACGTGTAGGTAATCGAGGCTAAGTCAGCAGGCTGGACGACTGTTCCTGGGGAGGCGTCAGTAGCTCCGTAAAGAAACTCATTCCATTCGAGGACTTCGGGTTCATTACCTTTTTCGATAGAAATGACACGGCTCAGACTGGGACAGGTTCCTCGGATCTGCTCAATCAAGGGAAGAAAATGTTTTGTCGTAATGAGAAAGCTGGACTCGGAGTGATTTAATACATACTCAGCCTCTTGGGCCGTAAATGCCGTATTGATGGGGACAAAGACAGTTCCGATCTCTGCGGCCGCAAAAACAACAAAAAGGAATTCAGGGCAGTTGGGAAGGAAAAGCCCTATCCTTTCCCCTTTTTTGACCCCCAAACGGAGAAAGCCGTTGGCGACTTGGTAAACTTGCCTTTGGAACTCCGAGTAGGATAGAGAGTATCCCTCCAAGATGAGAAACAGGTTTTCGGGGTTCTCCTTAACCCTCGCCTCCAAAAGCTGCTTGAGGGTCGCAACTGGAGTGCTCATCTCGGCTACCTTAACCGATCGACCACGCCTTGAAAAGATACTCTAAATTCCTCCCTTAGCCCCTACCCCCCCCGAGCATTTCTTGACAACTCGCCATGAAAATGATTCTTTCTTAAGTTCTGACTGAGAATGGAGGATTTTTATGGCAAAATGTTTGATAGCCGGCGAGCATCAAGACTCGGAGAGCAAACAGGTTACCGAGGTCCGAAACCCCGCCACCGGCGAGGTAGTCGACACCGTCCCTAAAGGAACTGTCAACGATATTCGTCGGGCGATAGACGTAGCGGCCGGGGCCTTAAAAAAATGGGCTGAAATGGCGCCGTCTAAACGTGGGGCTATTCTTCTCGCGGCCGGCCGGCTCGTTCATCAAGAAGAAAAAGAGCTTGCAAACCTGCTCACGCGCGAACAGGGAAAGCCGGTCCGTGAGTCGATTCTAGAGATCCGCCGCTTCGTTCATACCCTGGATCATTACGGCGGGATGGCCAAGAGCCTGCGCACGGGCGCAGTAGTCCTCGACCATGGCCGCCACGGCTTCATCCTGCGTAAACCTCTTGGCGTCTGCGGCGCAATCGTGCCCTGGAACTTCCCGGTATCGCTCATGGGCAATAAGCTGGGACCCGCCCTTTTAGCCGGTAACACGGTTGTGGTCAAACCGGCCGGGACAACCCCGCTGACCGGGATTCGCTGCGTCGAGTTAATCGACAAAGCGATCCGGGAAGGAGGAGGTCCCAAGGGAGTCATCAATATTGTCGCCGGTCCGGGAAGCGTAGTCGGCGAAGAACTGCTGGTAAATCCTACGGTGCGTAAAATCGGCTTTACCGGCGCAACCGACACGGGGAGGCGCGTGATGCAGTCCGCCGCCAAGGACTTCAAACATGTAACGCTGGAATTAGGCGGCAGCGATCCTATGATCGTCTGCGATGACGCGGATCTGGACCGGGCTGTGAGTGCCGCATCCGTAGGCCGATTCTTCAACTGCGGCCAGGCCTGTCTGGCGGTTAAACGCCTCTATCTCTTCGACAACATTGCAGATGCCTTCATTGGGAAGCTGGTTGAAAAAGTTAAAAAATTGCGTATCGGGAACGGACTCGAACGTGGCACTCTTTTGGGCCCCTTACACACCGCGGGGCAGAGAAAAGAAGTTGAAGAACAAGTCGAGGAAGCGGTCAAGCGCGGGGCAAAGGTCCTCTGTGGCGCTGAACGACCGAAGGGTGGAGATTACGACAAAGGTTTCTATCTGATGCCAACTCTCGTAACCGACGTCGATCCGGAATCCAGGATGATTAGAGAGGAAGTCTTTGGCCCGGCGCTGCCGATCGTTCGAGTAAAAAACCTCGAAGAGGGGATCGAGCAGGCTAACAATTCGATTTTCGGCTTGGGCTCGTCCGTCTGGACACGAGATATCAATAAAGCCATGTTCGCCGCCGAGTATATCGAATCGGGCTACACGTGGGTCAACTCCGCGCAGATTATATATGACGAGCTGCCTTTCGGCGGAGTGAAACAGAGCGGCATAGGCAAGGAACATGGCGAGGAGGCGATCGAGCATTACACGGAGACGAAATCCGTGGTCATCGCCACTGAGATGCACTCCGAGATCATAGGCGGAGAGTAGGATGCAAGTTAAAAGTAAAAAGGCAAAAGATAAAATGTTTTCCTTTTTACTATTTCCTTTTACCTTATCATGAAAGTTGAACTTCCCGATATCTATAACGCCGCAACCACGTTCGTGGATGAAAACATCGCCCAAGGTCGGGGCAAGAAGACAGCCATCTTTTACCAGGACCAGCAGTTCACCTACCAGGAGGTATTTGAGAGGGTTAACCGATCAGGCAATGCCTTAAGAGATCTGGGAGTAGAGATCGAGCAGCGGGTCCTTCTGATCTTACCTGACTCCCCTGAATTCGCTTTTGGCTTCTTCGGGGCCATCAAGATAGGCGCCGTACCCATTCCAACCAATCCCTGGATGAAGGCGAATGATTACGCATACCTGCTGAATGACAGCAGGGCGAGGGCCGTAATCCTCCACGAGTCCGTTCTTCCCGAGGTGGAAAAGATTTGGGATGAGGCCCGCCTTTTGAAAAATGTCATTGTGGTGGGAAAATCCAAAGGACGGGCCCTATCCTACGAACCCCTTCTTTCTAAGGCCTCCGACAAGCTCGAAGCCGAGCCTACCGGCAAGGATGATGTCTCCATGTGGCTTTATACCTCAGGCAGCACCGGCTCTCCTAAAGGAGCTGTCCATCTCCAGCATGACATGATCACCATCACTGACCTTTTTGTAAAGTCTTTCCTGGGGATGAGGGAAGACGATACCTGCTTTTCCGCCTCTAAGCTCTTCTTCGCCTACGGACTGGGAAACTCGCTTTATTTTCCTTTCCGCTTTGGCGCCTCCACAGTCCTTTGGCCGGAGCGCCCCGACCCCGAAAAGACCTTGCAGGTCATCGAGAGGTACCGCCCGACTTTCTTCTTTTCCGTGCCCACGCTCTATGCCCGGCTCCTTCGCGTGGAGAAGAAATACGATTTGAGCTCGCTCAGGATCTGCCTCTCCTCTGGAGAACCACTCCCGCCGGCCCTCTTCCACCAGTGGAAGGAGAAGTTTGGACTCGAGCTCCTGGATGTGGTGGGTTCGACCGAGGCCACGCATGATTTCCTCGCCAACCGACCGGGAAAGGTAAAACCTGGAAGCAGCGGGGAAGTAACCCCTGCCTTTGAGGCCAAGATTGTGGACGAGGAGGGACGTGAGGTCCCCATAGGACAAGTGGGAAACCTTCTGGTCAAAGGGGATGCCAACTCGCCCTACTATTGGAACAAGCACGAACAGAGCAAGAGAACTATGCTGGGGGAATGGCTGAAGACCGGAGACACCTATTACCGCGATGAAGAGGGCTACTACTGGTACTGCGGTCGGTCCGATGACATGTTGAAGGTGGGGGGCATGTGGGTCTCTCCCATTGAGATCGAAAACACCCTCCTGGAGCACCCCTCCGTCCTGGAAGCCGCGGTTACGGGGCAAGCCGACCAAGACGGGCTGACCAAACCAAAGGCCTATGTTGTGTTGAAAGGCGAATACCAACCGAGCGACCAGCTCAGAGAGGAACTTCAATCTCTGGTCAAAAACAAGCTCGCCCCCTACAAGTATCCCCGGTGGGTCGACTTCGTCGATGACCTCCCCAAAACGGTCACAGGAAAGATCCAGCGATTCAAGCTACGTGAAACCAATTAACCGTTACTCGTTAATGGTTATTCGTTAATCGAGTAACGAGTAGACAAATAACGAGTAACCCTAAAGAGGAAAGAAGATGAACCTTAAAGAACTAAAAGAGACCTTAGCCTATTCCTGCAACATCCTAGCCCGCGAGGGACATTGGGACAATATCCTCGGTCACGTCTCTGTCCGCATCCCGAAACAGGACAAAATCCTCATAAAACCCCATAGCTTCGGATTTGAGGAGATTCGGCCCAAGCACCCGATTGTCTGCAACCTAGACGGCAAAAAGCTCGAGGGAAAATTCGAGCGCCACTCGGAGATCTATATCCACACGGAAATTTACAAGGCCCGTCCCGATGTCAACTGTGTCGTCCACTCTCATCCTCCCTATGCCACCGCTTTCGGCTCGCTGCGCCAACCGCTGCGGCCGATCAGTCATGAAGGCTCCATCTTCAACGAAGGCCTTCCCTTGTTCGATTACACGACGGCACTTATCCGGAGCCCGGAACTGGGCCAGGAAGTAGCCAAGACCTTAGGGAACTGCCGGGCCACGCTAATGAAAAACCACGGCGTCACCGTCGTGGGAGGCTCTATTCCGGAAGCAACGTTATATGCGATCTTTTTGGAAAAGGCTGCGCGCATGCAACTGCTCGCTACGGCATCCGGCGAGCCTTCCTGGACCAGCGATGACGAGGCAAAGGTAAAGTTCGAGCAGATCTATACGCCGCATCGCTTGGGTTCCATGTGGGACTACTTTGTCCGGCGGGCGAAAAAGGACAGAAGGGGCGGATGAAAAGGCATGTCTAAAAAACTCCATCTGACCCTGGCCTGCGGTGACTACGAGATCGTGCGCGCCCTCAAAGAGGGAAGCGTCAAGCCGGACGGCATCGAACTTACGGTCCTGACGGATATGACCTCCGATATCCGTCACTGGCGAATGATCCGCAACCGTGAATTCGACCTTGCCGAGCTTTCCATGTCGAACTACCTGATTGTAAAGTTTACCGGCTTACCTTTTGTGGCCATCCCGGTATTCCTCCACCGCCGCTTCCGCCACGGCTTTGTTTTTCTCAATGCCGGGAAAGGAATCGAGAAACCCACAGACCTTATTGGGAAGAGGGTCGGCCTGCGCAACTTCCAAGTGACCAGTAATCTTTGGGTACGGGGGATTTTGGAGCACGAATATCAGGTCCCGTACCGAAAGCTCCAGTGGTTCACGCAAGATGAGGAAGAGATCGAATTTACGCCGCCAAAAGATCTCATGCTCCAGCGGATCCCCCAGGGAAAGAGCATCGTTAAGATGCTGCTCGACGGAGAACTGGATGCCCTGATCCACCCCGAGCTGATCCAGCCGATCCTGGACAAAAACCAGACCGTGAAACGGCTTTTCGAAAACTACAAGGAAGTTGAGGTGGGTTACTATCGGCGGACGGGAATTTTTCCCATCATGCACACGACTGCAATCAAGCAGGAAGTCGTCGACAAGTACCCCTGGGTTCCGGCCAGTTTAATGCGAGCCTTTGAGCGCGCCAAACAAGTTGCCTACAAGAGGATGGAAAACCCCAGAATTGTTCCTTTAGCCTGGTTCCGTCATTCTCTCGAGGAACAGGAAGAACTCCTGGGACGCGATCCTTGGGTCTATGGACTAGGCAAAGCCAACCGGAAAAACTTGGAGACTCTCATGCAGTATTCTTATGAGCAAGGCTTGATCGGGAGGAAACTCTCCCCAGAAGAGTTGTTCGTTAAAACCGACAGGGACTAACGGATTATGGTAACAGCAGTCGTCGCAGGCGTAGGGCCCGGACTAGGGGCATCACTCGCCAGAGCTTTTGCAAAAGAGGGATACTCCATCGGCCTTCTGTCACGTCGTCCCGAATCGAGCAAGCCCGTCGCGGCCCAAATTACAGACCAGGGAGGAAAGGCGCTGGCGCTCCAGGTGGATGTAACCGACGGTAAAGCTGTTACTCAAGCGATAGACAAATGCCGCAGGAGTCTGGGCGCCATCACTGTCCTCGCCTATAACGCGAGTGGCTACGGCCGGGGGCCTTTCCTCGAACTAGACCCGGAGACGATCCTAAAATCATTTGAAGTTGGCGCTATGGGCGCGGTCTATCTGGCCCAAGCCGTAATCCCGGACATGCTCCAAGCCGACCACGGTTTCATCTCCCTTACCGGCGCCACGGCCTCTCTGCGTGGTCGTGCGGGCTTTGCACCGCTGGCAATCGCTAAATCGTCGCTTCGCATCCTTGGTCAATCACTTGCGCGTGAATTCCATCCTAAAGGGATTCACGTCGTTCACGTGGTCGTGGACGGACAAATCGACACCCCCAAACGCCGCGCCAAAGAGCCCCGTCGGCCGGCCGACACGGTGATACCCCCGGATGCTATCGCTGACGCCATTATGCACGCCTATAAGCAACCCAAAAATGCCTGGACCCACGAAATCGATATCCGGCCCTATGGGGAGAGCTTCTGATTGATTACAGTTTTATAGCCATCCCCTCCACCAGTAGAGGACCAGAGCAGCGTATTCGTAAAGGGCCTGATAGAGGAGACGGAGACGCTTGATGCTAGGTCTTGCCGGTAACCGGTCCCAGGGTATCGGCGCCGGGTAAACCGTAAAACCGGCCTTCTCAAAAGTCCGTTTTGCGCGGCGCATGTGGTTGGGGTGGGAAACGAGAAGGATTCGGGTGACGCCCTGAGGCTTAAGAATCCGCGCGCTCTCCGTAGCGTTGCTGTAGGTTCGAGTGGAGCGGCCTTCTGTCTCCAAGACCTTAGGTGATGCCCCAATACCTTCGAGGAGCTTTTTCATCGCCATTGCCTCCCAGCCACTCTCAGGACGCACTTGACCACCCGTGAGAAGGATGCGAGGCGCATATCCCGCTCGGAAGAGAGAGAAGCCATAGATGGCCCGTACCACAGAGGGAATTGAAGGAAGGCCGTCTTTAAAAGCTCCGCCGCCCAGCACCACAATGGCCTCGGCAGACTTGAGCTGACCCTCCAGGCGCAGGGGTCGGGCGAGGTATTCGGCTATGGGTGTGGTGACAACAATAACAGCAAATAACCCAATCGCGGTGAAGAATCCACTAATCCATCGGCCCATCTTTCTGAACACCCTTTATCTCTTTTCCTGGATCTAAGTTAGAGTTGCCACCCCTGGCCTCAGCAGCAGCCCTTGTGCTTACTCGGCCAATTGTGTACCACCGATCAGCATGGAGAGATCATCGCCAGCGTCGCTTTCTTCTCATATCCTTCTTTTCCTTCCCCCTTTTTTCTGGAGCACAAATTTTATCATTGGTAAGGCCCTCGTAGGCTCGGTCCCGCCTTGGACTCTGAACACAGGCCGTTTCACGGTCGCTGCTCTTATTTTACTACCGCTGCTCTTTTACCGGGGCGAATGGCATGCCGTGCCAAATCGCTTGATTGCCCCTCTGGTTCTCATGAGCCTCACGGGCGTCTTCGCCTTCAATAGCGTCCTATACATGGGGCTCCATTACACTACCGCCATTAATGCTACGCTAGTCAATTCCACAACCCCTGTGACTACCGCTTGCCTCGCTTGGATCCTCATCGGTGAGAATATGACCTGGAGGCGCATCCTAGGCGCTCTTCTGTCTTTTACCGGAGTGGGATGGATTGTGAGTCACGGCTCTCTGGAGACCCTATATAGTCTTCAATTTAACCCAGGTGATATCATTGTTTTTTTTGCCACCACCCTATGGGGGTTCTATTCGGTAATGGCAAAGCGGATGATGCAGCAGATCTCCCCCTTTGCCTTGACTGCAATCACAACCGCGATCGGAGTGCTCTTTCTTCTTCCCGCTGCCTTTATAGAACTTTCCTGGAACCCTGTTGATCTCTTCTGTCGGGAGGTGCTTCTCGCCTTTCTCTACCTGGGGATCTTTCCTTCCTTCGTCGCCTTCTTGATATGGAACCGCTCCATTTTAATTTTTGGCCCGGGTCGCGCCACTCTCGTTTACAACACCTTGCCGCTCTTTACCGTCATGCTCTCCGTCATTTTCTTAGGCGAGACGCTGATGCCCTACCAGGCAGTAGGAGGAATGGTTATCATTGCTGGGGTTATTATCGGAACAACTGATCCTACCCCCACACAGCCGTCAAGGACTCTTCCACGAACTGGCAGAGGTCATTAAGAAAATCGTGGAACACTTTGCAGCAATACAGAAATGGCACTAATACAAACACAGTAAGTAAGTTTACATTTCCTCGGTGGAAGGAGCCTTCAGGCCGAGAGAAATGGGCCAGTGCCTTGAGGGCCGCCACCCCTACCCCTTCACGTGATTATTCCTACCGTTTGGGCCTGCACCAAGCCTCACGTTCGATTCCCTCGTCCTTCAGTCGCCTTCCCCTCGCAATAGCCTCAATGCAACGAATTTAAATGTGTTTGTATTAGTCAGTCATGATTTAAGAGCATCAAGGACACGGCCTACGGACCCTTTACTTCATCAAGGCAGATTCGTTGTCCTCATCAGGTAGCGATCGCACTCTTTTGCTGCGCCACGCCCTTCGTTGATGGCCCAGACCACCAAGCTCTGACCCCGCCGCATGTCGCCCGCGGCGAAGACACCTGCAATATTTGTCATAAACTTGCCGTCTTCTGCTTTGGCGTTCGATCGTGAGTCCCGTTCAACACCGAGCTCAGCAAGAATAGCGTCATCTGGACCAAGGAAGCCCATCGCAAGCAGCACGAGGTCGGCTGGCAAGATTCTTTCCATACCGGGAATTTCCTTTGGAATAAAGCCACCCTTGTCGGCTCTGCCCCACTCAATCCCAACGATATGAAGTTCTTTTACATGCCCGTTCTCATCTCCAACAAACTTCTCGCCCGTCGTTAGATACCTCCGCGGATCGTCACCGAAGCGAGCTTTCACTTCTTCCTGACCGTACTCCAGACGATAGATCTTTGGCCACTCCGGCCAGGGATTGTCGGGCTGTCGTGCGTCAGGAGGTTTAGGAAGGATTTCTAGTTGCGTGAGACTTTTGCATTTATGGCGCATCGCCGTGCCTACACAGTCCGTACCCGTATCGCCACCGCCCACAACAATGACATCCTTGTCAGTGGCGGAGATGTAATTTCCGTCCTTAAGGCCAGAGTCTAGCAGGCTCTTGGTATTGACATGTAGGAATTCCATGGCAAAGTGAATGCCTTTGAGATCCCGGCCAGGAATCGGCAAATCCCTCGGCTTGGTAGCCCCACAACAAAGTACCATTGCATCGAACTCCTCCCGAAGTTTCGTTGCAGGAATCTGAATGCCAACAGCGGTATTCGTGATAAACTTGACGCCCTCTTCGACCATGAGATTGATACGCCGCTGAACGACGCCCTTATCGAGCTTCATGTTCGGAATGCCGTACATGAGCAGGCCACCGATACGGTCGGCGCGCTCATACACGGTTACCCAGTGACCCGCACGATTCAGTTGGGCTGCACAGGCTAACCCCGCTGGACCCGAGCCGACAACAGCGATCTTCTTGCCTGTGCGCTTTTCCGGCGGCTCGGGCTTGACCCAACCTTGGGCAAAGCCGTTATCTATGATCGAAGACTCAATGTTCTTGATCGTAACTGGCGGATCAGTGATACCCAGCACACACGATCCTTCACACGGCGCTGGGCAAACCCGACCGGTGAACTCTGGGAAATTGTTGGTCTTATGGAGTCGTTCCAATGCCTCTTTCCACAAGCCGCGGGAGATCAAATCGTTCCATTCCGGAATTAAATTATCAATAGGGCATCCTGAGGCCATACCGCTGATGACGGTGCCCGTGTGACAGAAGGGAATACCACAGTCCATGCACCGACCACCCTGTTGCTGCAGTTTAGTCTCTGGAAAGTGCTTGTGGAATTCCTTCCAGTCGTTCACCCGTTCCAAGGGTGAGCGATCTTCGGGAAGCTCACGGTGAAATTCCATAAATCCGGTAGGTTTACCCATGCCTGTTACTTCTCCTGCAAAATAAATCATCGTGCGAGGATGCGTGTCCCCGTGGTCTAGGCACCCATCCCCCTTGAACGCCAGCGCTATACCTGCTTACTCTCTCCCTCTCCCCGGCCAAGGAGAAAATAGGAGGAAACTGCCAATATGAGTGGAGGACAGTTGATTGAGTTGAAGGCCCTTAATTCCCGCTGACACGGGCGGCGTCATTCTTGTTGGCTTCGAAAGCGGCCATGACCGCCTCGTCGCCCACCAACCCCTGACTCTCCGCTCGCTGAAGGGCCTCGAGCATGCGCCGATAGTCTTTGGGCAAAACCTTGACGAACTTTGGCGCCGTCTCTTCCCAAAGAGCCAAGAGCTTCCATGCCCGCTCACTGTGAGTGTATATCGCATGACGCTTGAGCATTTCCTCGACTTCTTGCAAGTCTGCTTCGTCAAGGTGTTCAAGCATAACTGTTTCGAGATTGCAGCGGTTTTTGAAGCCGCCGTCTTCATCAAGCACATAGGCGATCCCACCTGACATGCCCGCGGCAAAATTCCGACCCGTCGCGCCAATGACCACGACCCGGCCTCCGGTCATGTACTCACAACCGTGATCTCCCACACCTTCGACCACGGCCCGTACACCACTGTTGCGGACACAGAAACGTTCGCCTGACATGCCTCGAATATAGGCTTCTCCATTGGTCGCGCCGTAAAATGCCACGTTACCGACAATAATGTTCTCTTCGGGGACAAAGGTGGATCCCTCAGGGGGATAGAGAATGACCTTGCCACCCGACAGCCCCTTGCCGAAGTAGTCATTGGCGTCTCCCTCAAGTTCCAGAGTCATACCCGGAGGCACGAAAGCGCTAAAGCTCTGGCCAGCCGAGCCTTGGAAGTGGAAATGAATCGTGTCTTCAGGCAACCCGTTCGGTCCGAACCGCCGAGTGACTTCGCTCCCTAAAATGGTGCCCACGACACGATTGGTATTGTGAATAGGCAACGTGGCTTTGACTTTCTCCCGGCGTTCCAGCGTAGGCGCAGCCAGCCCCAGGAGCACCCGATTATCGAGCGCATTTTCCAACCCGTGATTTTGCGGGATCTGACAGTAGCGGCCGACTTCTGGGCCGACTTCCGGCTGATAGAGAATCGCTGCGTAGTCTAGTCCCTTGGCTTTCCAGTGGTTGACAGCCCGTTTCACTTCGAGCCTATCCGCGCGGCCAACCACTTCATTGACTGTGCGGAAGCCGAGTCGGGCCATGTATTCGCGCATCTCCTGGGCGAGGAAAAGCATGAAGTTAACGGCGTACGAGGGGTCACCCATGAAATTCTTGCGCAAAACGGGATTCTGCGTGGCGATACCTACCGGGCACGTGTCTAAATGGCAGACCCGCATCATAATGCAGCCCAGCGTCACCAACGCCGTCGTTGCAAAACCGTACTCTTCGGCCCCCAGGAGCGTAGCAATCACGACGTCGCGGCCGGTCTTCAATTGTCCATCGGTCTCAACAGCAATGCGGCTACGCAAATTGTTGAGGACCAACGTCTGATGTGTCTCTGCGACGCCAAGCTCCCACGGTAATCCCGCGTGTTTGATACTGGTTTGTGGTGAAGCGCCGGTCCCACCATCATGGCCGCTGATCAGCACCACATCCGCATGCCCTTTGGCCACGCCGGCCGCGATGGTTCCCACGCCCACTTCGGAGACCAGTTTCACGCTGATACGCGCGTGGTGATTGGCGTTCTTCAGGTCATGAATCAATTGTGCCAGATCCTCTATAGAATAAATGTCATGGTGCGGTGGTGGTGAAACCAGACCGACACCGGGGGTTGAGAGACGGACTTTGGCAATCCAGGGATAGACCTTTCGGCCTGGCAACTCGCCTCCTTCCCCCGGCTTGGCGCCCTGAGCCATCTTGATTTGCAGCTCTTTTGCCTGGATCAGGTATTCGCTAGTCACCCCAAAACGTCCTGATGCGACCTGTTTGATGGCGCTATTCCGGGAGTCCCCATTGGGGTCGGGGATGTAGCGCATGGGATCTTCTCCGCCTTCGCCGGTATTGCTTTTACCACCGATCCGATTCATCGCGATGGCAAGAGCTTCATGCGCTTCCTTGCTGATGGAACCATAGGACATGGCCCCGGTCTTAAACCGTTTCACGATCGCTTCTACCGGTTCCACTTCCTCAATGGGAAGGGGGTCGGGAGCAAATTTCAGACTCATGAGGCCTCGCAAGGTCGCGAGTCGTTCCGACTGATCGTCGATGAGTTTTGTGTACTCTTTGAACGCGGCGTAATCGTTGTTGCGGCAGGCTTTCTGCAACAGATGAATCGTTTTTGGGCTAAAGAGGTGCAGTTCCCCATCGGTCCGATACTGATACTGTCCGTAGGCTTCTAGCGTGTGACCGTTGAGCGGGAACGTTGGGAAAGCCCTCGAATGTTGTTCTTGAGCCTCCCGTGCGATCTCTTCTAGACCGATGCCGCCGACTCTGGAGGGGGTCCAGGTAAAGTATTTGTCGATCAGCTCTTGGCCGAGCCCGACCGCTTCGAAGATCTGGGCGCCACAGTACGATTTAATCGTGGAAATGCCCATTTTCGCCATCACCTTCACTACGCCTTTAACAACGGCTTTGATGTATCCCTTCACCGCTTTGTCGTACGTGGTGTTCTCGAGCATCCCTTCACCGATCATGTCGTTCAGACACTCGTAGGCCAAATAGGGATTGATAGCCTGCACGCCGTACCCCAGTAGCAGACAGAAGTGGTGCACCTCCCGTGGCTCTCCGGACTCGAGCACCAGGCCCACCCGGGTACGGGTGGCAGAGCGGATGAGGTGATGGTGGAGAGCCGACGAGGCCAACAGGGCGGGAATCGGGGCATGGCTCCGATCGACCCCTTTGTCTGACAAGATCAAAATCGTGGCGCCAACTGCGATAGCCTGATCCGCTGCGCGGAAGAGTTCTTCCAACGCTCGTTCGAGACCCAATTTGCCCTCGTCAGGATTGAAAAGAATCGGCAACGTTACGGGCTTCAGCCCCGGCAGATCGACCTGGCGCAGTTTATCCATGTCTGAGTTTTTCAGGATAGGAGTTGAGAGCCTGAGTTGCCGACAACTTTCCGGTTTCGGCTCTACCAAATTGCCTTCCGAACCAAGGGTAAGGGTCGTTGAGGTAATCAACTCTTCACGGATGGGATCAATCGGCGGATTGGTCACCTGAGCAAAGAGTTGCTTGAAATAGTTGTAGAGCAATTGGGGCTTGTCGGACAGCACCGCAAGCGGTGTGTCGGTGCCCATCGAGCCTACCGGTTGAATTCCGTTCTGAGCCATGGGGCCAAGGTTGATGCGCAGATCTTCAAAGCTATAGCCAAACGCCTGTAGGCGCTGTAGGGTGGGTAGATGAGTATGGGGTGGCTCCTGCTCCGGAATGTTGGGCAAGTTATCGAAGCGGACCAAGTGCTTATTCAACCACTGGCGGTATGGACGAGCCGTGGCCATTTGTTGTTTGATTTCTTCATCACTGATAATACGCCCCTCCTCCGTGTCAACCAGAAACATACGGCCGGGTTGCAGGCGGCGTTTTTCCAAGACCTTTTCGGGTGGCACTTCGAGAACACCAACCTCCGACGCCATAATGACCAGATCGTCTTTAGTGACGTAGTAGCGGGATGGACGTAAACCGTTGCGATCGAGCACCGCTCCTACTACCGTTCCGTCGGTAAAGGCAATTGAGGCCGGACCATCCCACGGCTCCATCAGGCTGCTGTGGTACTCATAGAACGCCCGCTTCCGTTCCTCCATGCTTCCATGATTTTCCCATGGCTCCGGAATCATCATCATCATTGCGTGGGGCAGGGAGCGCCCGCTCAACGTCAAAAACTCAAGGCAATTATCGAATTTGGCAGAATCACTGCCATCTTCTTGAATGATGGGAAGCAGCTTCGACAGGTCATCGCCAAACAGTCCAGATGCCAGCACGGCCTGACGCGCATGCATCCAGTTCTCGTTCCCACGCAGCGTGTTGATCTCACCGTTGTGAATCAGGTAGCGATAGGGGTGTGAACGCTCCCAACTCGGGAAGGTATTTGTGCTGAAGCGGGAGTGAATCACCGCAATGGCGGTTTCAACCAAAGGGTCGGAAAGATCGGGATAGAAAGTGATGATCTGTCTTGGCGTCAGCATACCTTTAAAGATG
>JAPUHZ010000111.1 GCA_027297485.1 Deltaproteobacteria bacterium | reverse complement strand
TCAATCAGATCAATCTGCAAGCGCTCATCGCCACCAAGGCATCCCGCTGTGTCCATGCTGCGCAGGGCCGCGCGGTCGTGGACTTTTCTTTGCGGCGCACGCACGGAATCGACGCGGGGATGAAGGTGGCCCGGTCAAGCTATATGGCCGGTTTTAGCGGGACCAGCAATGTGTCGGCCGGCGAGAGATACGGCATTCCCATTGTCGGAACCATGGCCCACTCTTTTGTCTCAAGTTTCGAGAACGAGATAGACGCCTTTCACAGCTTCGTCACCAGTTTCCCTGACAACTCCACTCTGCTCATCGATACCTACGATACCCTGGCAGGAGCCCGCAAAGCCGTGGACATAGCGCGCGAGATGGCCAAGAAAGGTCACCACCTACGCGGGGTACGAATCGATAGCGGGGACCTGGCTACCTTGGCACGTGAGGTGCGGTGGATCCTTGACGAGGCAGGACTGAACGACGTGAAAATTATTGGCAGCGGAGGACTGGACGAATATCATTTGGCAGCACTTTCACGGGCGAATGCCCCTTATGATAGCTACGGGGTAGGGACAAAAATGGGAGTCTCGAGTGACGCCCCATGGTTTGACATGGCCTACAAATTGGTCGAGCACAACGGCCGGCCGGTCTTAAAGCTCAGCACCGGCAAGGTTTCCTCGCCTGGAAGAAAGCAGTTCTTCCGCTTCGTGGACGGCCAGGGCCGGTTGCAGAAGGATATTAATGCCCTTCGAAATGAGAACCTTCCAGGAGGTGAACCCTTGCTCAAGAAGGTCATGGAAAAGGGAAAGGCCAAAGAGCCTTATCCACCCCTAGAGGAGATCCGGGAACGCTTTCTTGAAGAATTTAACCGCCTCGACAAGCAGACTAAGGCCATCCGTAATCCCACAGTTTACCCGGTAGAACTAAGCCCCCGACTTAAAAATCTTAGAGAAGAGATCAAGCAGCAGGTGGCTCAAACGCAATAGCAGGGCTTATCATGAAACCGCAGACCATCATTTCGTCTTTGGTGCGGTAACAAAGCCTAACGGTTTTTGGTAGATTGTGCCCCTAATGCAAAAATACATAAAGAAGATACTGACCTCGCGGGTCTACGACGTGGCCCATGAGACCCCGCTGGAACTGGCGTCCATACTGTCGCGCCGCTTCCATAATAAGATCTGGCTCAAGCGCGAAGACGAGCAACCCGTGTTTTCCTTCAAGCTTCGCGGAGCCTACAACAAGATGGCGAGCCTGTCCCATGAAATCCTGAAAAAAGGTGTGGTGGCGTCTTCTGCCGGCAACCACGGCCAGGGTGTGGCACTGGCGGCCGCCCGCCTCAAGACTCGGGCCACCATCGTCATGCCCCGTACCACCCCCAGCATCAAGGTGCAGGCAGTAGTTACCTTGGGGGGCAAGGTCATATTGCATGGCGATAGTTACGACGAGGCTTATGCCCATGCGGTGAAACTGGCATCGGCGCGCAAGTTGACGTTCGTCCATCCCTACGACGATCCCGACGTGATCGCCGGCCAGGGCACCATTGGCTTCGAGATTCTGAAACAGCACATCGGCGACCTGCACGCGGTCTTTGTGCCCATCGGCGGCGGCGGCCTGATTGCCGGGATTGCAGTGTATGTCAAGGCGTTCCGTCCGGAAGTAAAGGTGATCGGTGTCGAGCCCGAAGACGCCGATGCCATGGCGCGCTCCCTGGCCGTCGGTCGGCCGGTAATCCTAGACCACGTCGGCATCTTTGCCGATGGCGTGGCCGTGCGCCAGGTGGGCAAGGAGACCTTTCGCCTGACCAAACAGTGCGTGGACGAGGTGATCGTGGTCACCAACGATGAGATCTGTGCTGCCATCAAAGACATCTTTGAAGACCTGCGCTCGGTGCTGGAGCCTGCAGGCGCCTTGGCGGTTGCTGGACTCAAGCGTTATGTGGAACGGGAAAAGCTAAAGGACAAGCACCTGATCGCGATCGCCTCGGGGGCCAACGTCAACTTCGACCGCCTGCGGCATGTGTCCGAGCGCGCCGAGATCGGCGAGCGGCGCGAGGCCATCCTGGCGGTGACCATTCCCGAACGGCCCGGTAGCTTCCGGCGCTTTTGTGCAGCCATGGGTGACCATTTCATTACCGAGTTCAACTACCGCTATGCCTCTCCGGAGAAAGCCCACGTGTTTGTGGGCGTACAGATCCAGGACGCCAAGGAGATTAAAAGGCTTATCGGCGTCCTGCACAAGCAGGGCTACCCCACGGTGGACATGACCGATAACGAGATGGCCAAGCTGCACATACGGCACCTGGTGGGCGGGCGTGCCCCTAACGCTATGGATGAAATCTTATACCGCTTCGAGTTTCCCGAACGTCCCAGGGCGTTGCGAAATTTCCTCGACAAGATGGGCCGTACTTGGAATATCAGCCTGTTTCATTATCGGAACCACGGCGCCGACTTCGGGCGTGTGCTGGTAGGCATGCAGGTCCCGCCGAAAGACAAAGAGGCGTTTCAGGAGTTTCTGGATAATCTGGGCTATGAGTATGCGGAGGAGACGGACAATCCGGCGTATAAGTTGTTTTTGAGTTAGTTTTTCCTATGTCCAAAGAATTAAAAAGATGTTGTTAGAACCTAATCACGGCGGCGCCCCACGCGAAGCCGGCGCCGAAGGCGTTGAGGAGAACCACATCACCGGCACGAATCCGGCCTTGCCTCCGGGCCTCGTCCAAGGCCACCGGCACCGAGGCAGCAGAGGTATTGCCATACTTATCTAAGTTGACCATTACTTTTTCCATCGGAACGCCCAAGCGCTCCGCCAAGGCAGTAATAATCCTGTGATTTGCCTGATGGGGAATGACCAGAGAGACTTGGCCGACGCTCACCCCAGCCTCTTCCAGGGCCTCTCGGCTGATCTCCTCCATGGAGCGCACCGCCACTTTAAAGACCTCTTTCCCATTCATGGTGATGGTGTGCTCGTTTCTATCGACGCTCTCGATGTTGGCAGGCTTGAGAGAGCCTCCGGCAGGAACATAGAGCGTTTTCACGTAGGAGCCATCGGTGCGTAGCCGCGTGCTGAGGACTCCCCGATCACCATCACTCGTCGCGCCAAGGACCACGGCGCCGGCCCCATCACCAAATAGAACGCAGGTGTTGCGATCCTGCCAGTTGAGCAATCGGCTCAAGGCATCGGAGCCGACTACAAGGGCGTTTCGAACCATGCCCGTTCGAATAAAAGAATTCGCCACGGCCAGGGCATTAAGAAAACCGGAGCAAGCGGCGTTCACGTCAAATGAAAAAACCTTGCGCGCCCCCAGCATATTTTCAAGGACACAGGCCGAACTCGGAAAGGGATAATCCGGGGTGACGGTCCCCATGATGATGGCCTCAAGGTCGATTGCCTCTAAGCCCGCATCTTTGAGGGCCCGGACTGAGGCATGATAGGCCATATCCGCATTACCTTTGCCCTCTTCCAATATCCGCCTTTCCTTAATTCCGGTACGCGTGGTGATCCACTCATCGCTCGTATCGACGAGCCTCTCCAATTCTACGTTGGTCATCACCCTTGAGGGGAGTTCGGAGCCAGTCCCAAGAATGACGCCTCTCAGTTGCGATCGCATTATGCAGCCCTCCTGAACAGGATACAGGCATTGGTTCCTCCGAATCCAAAGGAGTTGGAAAGTGCCACCTGGATATCGGCCTTGCGCGCCTGATTAGGGACATAATCCAAGTCGCATTGCGGGTCTGGCGTCTCATAATTAATGGTCGGAGGGATGACTCCGTTACGAAGGGCAAGGACAGAGTAAATCCCCTCCACCGCTCCCGCGGCCCCTAGCAAATGGCCTGTCACCGACTTTGTGGAACTAGTAGGAATTTTATAGGCCTGCTCACCAAAGACCGTTTTTATCGCCTGCGTCTCATTAAGGTCGTTATATTCAGTAGAGGTCCCGTGGGCATTGATATAGTCCACCTCATCCGGTCTGATCCCTGCATCTTTTAGGGCCAACTTCATGCAGCGGGCAGCGCCCTCACCTCCGGGTGCCGGCGCGGTAATATGGTGAGCGTCACCGTTGGCCCCATAGCCAATCACCTCGGCATAAATGTTAGCTCCTCTCTTAAGGGCCTTTTCCCTCTCCTCCATGATCAACACACCGGAACCCTCGGCAACGACAAAGCCATCTCGATCCTTATCAAAGGGGCGACTTGCCCTCTCCGGCTCGTCGTTGCGCACAGAGAGGGCCTTCATGGCGGCGAACCCCCCCACACCAAGAGGCGTAATGGGGGCCTCCGCACCTCCGGCAATGACAGCATCCTGAAGGCCTCGCCGAATCAGGTGATAGGCCTCGCCGATGGCATGATTTCCCGAGGCACACGCCGAGGTAGGAGTCCAGTTGAGGCCCTTGGCGCCATAACGGATGGCGATTTGACCTGGAGCCAAGTTGGAGAGCACTTTCGGGATAAAAAAGGGCGATATTTTACGCGGCCCCCCTTCGAGATAGGCTTTGGTGTAGTACTCAACGGTTTCAATTCCACACAGGCCTACCCCCAAGATCACTCCGACCCGATCCGCTTCTTCAGGGTCGATTTTAAACCCGCTATCTTGGATCGCCATCGAAGCCGCGGCAACACTATACTGGATAAAGAGATCCATCTTTTTGATCTCTTTGGGCTCGATAAAATCCTCAGCTCTAAAACCAGAGACCTCTCCGGCTATGCGGGTAGAAAAAAACTCCACGTTAGAAAAGCGGGTAATCGGCCTGATACCAGAGCGACCAGCCACCACGGCCTCCCAGTTTTTCTCAACCCCTGTACCCAAAGAGGTAACCATCCCTAGGCCAGTCACCACCACCTTGCGTTGTTCAAAGTCTTCCATTGCCTAACTCGATCAAATAGTGCTTAAAATAAGCTAGTTTCTCTGGAGCGTCAACACCTTGCCCCTTACCATCATCCGTGTGTAACCTTAGCAACACTTTAAAAACCCTGGCCGTCGAGAAGGTGGTGGGTGCAAGGCGGCCCTATTGTAACGCCGGATCGCACCGCAGCGTACAGGGCAGTATGTGAGGATGCGAGTCCGAAGCGACAACGCAGCAAGCCGCCCCTTCGGCTGAGCTCAGGTCGATGCCTTATCGACGGATCAGGGCCTCACCAATATTTCTCTTGCAACTTAAGGACCTTACGAGTCAGCGGCTGAATCACCTCCCCACCATTCTCGGAAAGCATATCGGTCCCACTCTCTCCTTTCATCTCCTGGAGCACGGCAGCTACTGAAGCCTTTAGAGCCGTTAAGTCATACCCCCCCTCGAGTAACCATGCGATTTTCCCTGCCGCGTGTTTCTCTGCTAGATCGAGAAGCCATGAGGCCATGACACCAAATCCCCTCTCCGTTACCACCATTCCGCCCAGTGGATCACGCTTGTGCGGGTCAAATCCGGCCGAAACCAAAATCCACTCCGGTTCATACTTGTTTCCAATAGGAATGACGATCTCCTTAAATACCCGGAGATATTCCTCGTCGCCGCAACCAGCGGGAAGGGGAATGTTGACCGTATACCCCTCACCCTCCCCCACACCTACCTCCTCAAGAGCCCCAGTGCCCGGGTAGTAAGGATATTGATGTGTAGAGAGATAGAGAACCGACGGGTCCTGATAGAATGCATCCTGGGTGCCATTTCCATGATGGACATCCCAGTCCATGATCAAAATCCGCTTTGCCCCATAATGACGCTTGAGGTGATGGGCACCGATGGCCACAGTGTTAAAAAGGCAAAAACCCATCGCACGATCTCTCATGGCATGATGGCCAGGTGGGCGAACCAGGGCAAAACCGTTGCGGAAGTCACCAGCGGATATAGAATCTAAGAGTCTTAAAAACCCGCCCACTGCCAGCAACCCAATCCCAAAGGAGTCTGGGCAAGTCAGCGTATCTCCATCCAAGGCATAGCAATGGGTCTCGGAGGTAGACCGGAGGAGTTCGATGTAATCCTTGCTATGGCAAGGCTCGACCTCCTCCTCATTGGCAAGTCTAGGGGGTAAGATTTGAAAACTCTGCGTGTCGAGTCCTCCTGTAAGGTCGAGAAGGGCTCTCAATCTCTCTGGGCTCTCCGGATGAGACTGGCCAGGCTTATGCTTGAGAAAATCGCGGTCGATCACCACTGCAGAACGGGCCATAGTAGAACCATATCTATCACCTCACGACGGACTGTGTAAAGCCATTCTAGTCCAGGCCGTGTTCTTGCCAACAAATAGGAAATAGGTTAGCTTACACACGGAGGAAAACGATGTTCGGCATCGGTATGCCAGAGCTGATACTGATCCTAGCCGTTGCCCTGATTGTCCTAGGACCCAGAAAACTTCCGGAGATTGCTCGGGCCTTGGGCAAGGGCATTGCGGAGTTTCGCCGCGCCACAGATGATTTGAAGGAGGACTTCCGCCAAGTGGAACAAGAGATCGAAGAGTCTTCTACCCAGGCTCCCCCGGACGACAACCCTCCCTTGGCAAAAAAAGTAGAAACAGCCTCCTCATCCATACCCACTACACCCCCTCCTGCGGAAGAGAGTGAGAAGAAACCCAGGTAGAGGGCAACCTGACGTTGCCCGAATGCCCTTCACCGGCCACCTGGAGGAGCTACGCTCCTGCCTGATCAAATCCTCCGTGGCAGTGATGGTCGCCTTCTTGGGTTGCTTTGGGTTTGCAGATCATATCTTTTCTTTCCTTACTGACCCACTACTCCAGTTGGACACTCCCGATCTCAGCCTCATTGGCACAGGGGTCCCGGACGCGTTCTTTACCAAGATCAAGGTCGCCTTCATCGCATCTATTTTCTTGTCCTTCCCCGTTATCCTCTGGCAGGCCTGGAAGTTTATCTCCCCGGGCCTCCACGAGCACGAGAAACAATACGCCCGTAGCTTCGTCTTCTTCGGGACCTTGCTCTTTCTCCTGGGAGCCTGGTTTTGCTACGCAGTCATCTTTCGGCTTGGATACAGCTTTTTTCTCAAGCACTATGAGACCATCGGTGTCCGGCCGGCTATCAGGATCGGAGAATATCTCTCTTTCTCGTCCAAGCTGCTGCTGGCCTTTGGGGTCACTTTTGAGCTCCCCGTAGTCGCTTATTTCCTGGCGCGCATCGGCTTGATTGACCACCTTTTCCTAATCCGCCAATTCCGCTACGCCATCCTCATCATCTTTATCCTGGCAGCTATCCTGACCCCACCCGACATCATCTCTCAGATTCTCCTAGCCCTCCCCCTCACCATCCTTTACGGCATCAGTATAGGCGTGACCTACCTCGCCCGGAAAAAGAATAGCTAATACAAATGTATTTAAATTTGTTACATTGAGACTATTCCGAGGGGAAGGAGACTGAAGGACGAGGGAACCGAACGTGAGGCTTGGTGCAGGCCCAAACGGTAGGAATAATCACGTGAAGGGGTAGGGGTGGCGGCCCTCAAGGCACTGGCCCATTTCCCTCGGCCTGAAGGCT
>JAPUHZ010000110.1 GCA_027297485.1 Deltaproteobacteria bacterium | reverse complement strand
AGGTTAACACTCCGATTTGAATGACCGGGACTCGTGTAGATGGTGAAAATTTTTACGTACCTCCTCCATAGGTGTATTTGTAAAGGCAAACCGAAACCACCTTTGCCCCCCCCATACCCTATAGGCTCCGCTTTTTTCTGTGTTTAAAGCCTCTGGTCAGGGAGAAAAGACTCGGACAATTCACGGACAGGCACCTTTCAATGTGGTAGCAGGCTCTTTCAACCTGCCGTTCTTAAAAACTTTGAGGGCAGATAACACTTAATCAGTAGGTCAAGCTCTTTCTCTGCTACCATTTTTGCTACCAGAATGAGCCAAAACAGCCTGTACTTAGCAGGAACAGGTTTCTAGAATTTCTGTAGTTTTCAGCCATTTTCTTCTTCTGGGTCCTTCTCATTATGCCCATGGGGGCAATTCGCAATCAGTAGGTCGCCGGTTTGAATCCGGCGGGTCGCTCCAAGCTTTTCTAAGCTTTTTAATTGCTTATACCTCGATCCGAGAGTCAACGCTGAAATCCCACCAGGTTTTTTGTCACAAGCAGGGGCAGAAGACCTCCCCACCCACCCCCAAATTGTTGGGCCTTTGCTCGTGCAGTTCCAGTTTCATAGTTTAAAATTTACGTTAAGAATTTCATGCCTTGTAAGACGGGAAAGAATTACTGAAAAAAACCGGGCAGTATGCTAGCTTAATATAAATAGCTCCCGTTCCTATTTGAATTCGGGAGGGAGAGCCTCTTCTGCATGACAAATAAAAATCATGCCATAAAGACTTCGAAACGATTAGGGTCTCTACTCCGCGCAGTATTGGTCTTAATTGTGAGCATTTCACTGGTGGCTTGCGGATCGGCTACTGGCACCGGAAGGCAAGCAGACAAATCCACGACCAGTTTAACCGGGGGCTTGCTCGACTACATCACGGAAAGAGAATGTAAGACCGGGAAGTTTATCTGTCCGTATGGGTTTGGGCCTGCGGGTAAGCCCTGTACATGTACTGAGCCGTCTGGGAGGGTTTGGCAGGGTTTTACTATAAAATAGCGGTGACATTATTGATCCCGGAAGGGAATAGAAACGGGAGTATGGTTGAATAACCATTTGTTATCAGTTACCCTCTTTTCAAGATAGTGAGCCGTCAAGGGCGGATTGAAAATTGACGGTTGGGGCAAGAACCTAAGATTCTCGTGGCCATAGTGTAAATAATAAACCTTCCTTTCATTTAGCTTGAAAGAACAGAAAAAGCTCATCAACGTTCCACTGGTAGACCTCAAAGGGCAATACCAGAGGATACGGGCCGAGGTCCGGCAGGCCATCGATGAGGTCCTGGACTCCCAGCAATTTATCCTCGGGCCGGTAGTCAGACGCTTCGAAGAACAGGTAGCTTCTTATCTTCATTGTACCGCGGCGATCGGCGTGGCCTCGGGGAGCGACGCACTGCTCCTTTCTTTGATGGCGCTGGAAATCGGACCAGGCCATGCGGTTTTGGTTCCCCCTTTCACATTTTTCTCCACTGTATCGTCCATTACGCGCCTCGGGGCAGTACCGGTCTTTGTTGACATCGACGCAGAGAGTTGCCTGATCGATCCAAAAGCAGTGGAGGCCGTTGTCGAAGAGCGCTGCCGGCCGCATCCAGATGGACAGGGCCTCTGGGAACCAAAGGGGCAGCGTCATATAAAGGCCCTCTTGCCGGTTCACCTTTTCGGCCAGTGCTGCTCCATGACAGCCCTAGTTTCTCTCGCACAAAGGCATCATCTCCACATCATAGAGGATGTCGCCCAGGCCTTTGGCGCCCGGGCAATGCTGTCTCAAGGGGTTTCTAAAGCTGCCGGGACCATAGGGGATTTGGGATGTTATTCCTTTTTCCCAAGTAAAAACTTAGCTGGTATCGGAGACGGAGGGCTGGTGGTAACTGATCAGATGGAATGGGCTGACAAGGTCAGGTTGCTTAGAGTGCACGGGGCAATCTCTAAATACCACCACCAGGCTGTAGGCCTCAATTCCCGTTTGGATGCGATTCAGGCCGCTGTCCTATCGGTTAAGCTGCATCACCTGGAACGGTGGTGTGAAGAGAGGATCCAGCATGCCCATTTCTATCAGAACCTTTTCTCGGCCACAGGCCTCGTTGGCGATAAGATCATCAGTCTTCCCACCTTAGGCGAGGGAAGATCCCATGTTTTTAATCTCTATGTGATCCGGGTTCAGCGGAGAGATGATCTAAAACAACATCTGGGAGGGCATGGAATTCAGGCAGGGGTCTATTACCCTCTTCCCCTGCACCTACAGCCCTGTTTTGCCCATCTCGGTTACCGCAAAGGCGATTTTCCCAACTCCGAGCAAGTCGCCTCTCAGGTCCTTGCGCTTCCCATGTATCCGGAGCTGACTCAAGAACAGCAAGAAACCGTTGTTCAGAAAATCAAAGACTTTTACCGCAGCTGATTTTGCTTTACCGTTTTCAACACATATGGTAGAAATCTCTGTTGGAAAATTCACATCCATGACTCCCAAAAAATGAAAGACGCTATCATTAAAGCTTTTGAGGAGAGCGTTCATGTCAAAAAGTCTTTCCTTAAGGAGAATCTCAGCACGCTCCTTACAGCCATCGATCTAATCGCCCAGGCCTTTCTCCGAGGCAACAAACTTCTCCTCTTTGGCAACGGGGGCAGCGCCGCAGACGCGCAACACATCGCCGCTGAATTCGTCAACCGCTTTCGTATAGAAAGGCCCCCTTTACCAGCCCTGGCCCTCACCACAGATACCTCGGCTATCACCAGCATCGCCAATGACTACGACTATAAAGAGATCTTTGCCAAGCAGGTGAAGGCCTTGGGGAAAGAAGGGGATGTGGCCCTAGCCATCTCCACAAGCGGCAATGCCGCCAATGTCGTGGCGGCCATCGATACCTGTAAGAAACTCAAAATCATCACCATTGGTCTCACCGGCGGCAACGGGGGAGAGATGGCCAAGAAAGTCGATCATCTACTGCGCGTTTCTGAGGGTAAAAACAGCGCGCGCATCCAAGAGACCCATATCCTAGTAGGCCACGTCATCTGCGAAATGATCGATCAAAAGCTCTTCTCGCCCTAGAGCCCGTTACAGAACTCAACCTATGGCGAAAAAAACATTTCGGCCTCTCGACTTCTCCAAAGTCAGAACCTATCCGCTGAAGAAGCGCTTCAGCAAGGTCCACCAATCCCTCTTAGGAAAGAAAGTCCACAAAGGCGCCCAGCTGCGTTCTTTTATCAAAGGGCTGCCGGATATCCTTGCGGCACAAAACCTTAAAGAAATCGCCCGGAGAACCGCTCGAGCCCATCGCCGTGGCAAAACCGTCCTTTTAGGGATGGGCGCTCACCCAATCAAAATCGGACTTAGCCCCTTGATCATAGATTTTATGGAAAGAGGAATTATCAGTGCCGTAGCCATGAACGGAGCAGGAATCATCCATGACTTTGAGATCGCTTTCATGGGTGAGACCTCCGAAGATGTGGAAGCCGGTCTCAAGGACGGCAGCTTCGGCATGGCCGAGGAGACCGGCGCCTTTTTGAACCGGGCCATTACCAAGGGTTATGACCGGCAACAAGGAATTGGCAGAGCGACGGGTGAGGCGATTCTTAAGGCCCACCTCCCCTATCACCGGCTGAGTATCCTTGCCGCTGGGGCGAGATTTGGGATTCCGGTTACGGTCCACGTGGGGATCGGCACAGATATCATCCACATGCACCCCAAGGTGGACGGTAAAGCCCTGGGGGAAGGGAGTCTTAAGGATTTTCACGCCCTCACCTCTGTCGTGGCCTCCTTGGGAGAGGGGGTCTTTTTCAACTTGGGCTCGGCGGTGATTCTCCCAGAGGTCTTTTTAAAGGCCCTCAGTTTAGCCCGCAACTTAGCTCACCCCGTGCGCAATTTGACCACCGTCAACCTCGACTTCCTTCCCCATTACCGCCCCCTCACTAACATCGTCCACCGCCCCACAATGGAGAGCGGCAAGGGATACCATCTCAGCGGCCACATGGAGATCATGGTCCCCTTGCTGTTCGCCGCAGTTTTGGAAGAACTATAAATGGCCGTCAGCCATGAGCTTTCAGCATCCATGTTCGCCATTTTTAAACTTGCTGACCGCTAAGAACTTGCTGCTATGAAAACTTCCCGCCGAGAGTTGATGCAAGTCTACCGCCGTCTTTACCGCCACTACGACGATCTCCACTGGTGGCCGGGTGAGAGTCCATTGGAGATCTCTGTAGGCGCAATTCTCACACAAAATACCGCCTGGACCAATGTTGAAAAGGCAATTCGGCGCCTCAAAGAGGCCCGCTCTCTGAACGTCAGAGCCTTAACCCGCCACTCTCACAAGCGCCTGGCTCACATGATTAAGCCGGCAGGCTATTTTAACGTGAAAGCCCATCGGCTCAAAAATTTCATCTCCTTCCTCCAAAACCGCTACGGCGGCAGCCTAAGGAAGATGTTTCAACAAGACACTGGCCGATTGCGCGATGAGCTGCTCTCCGTCAATGGGACTGGTCCGGAAACCGCCGATTCCATTCTCCTCTACGCCGGAGAAAAGCCCGTCTTCGTCATCGACGCCTATACTAAGAGGATTCTTTCGCGACACGGTCTGATGCCCTATGAGCAGAGCTACGATGAATTTCAGCAGCTTTTTATGAAATCGATTCCCTCCAATGTGGCTCTGTACAACCAGTACCACGCCATGTTGGTCAATGTTGGAAAAGACTTCTGCCGCTCCAAGCCGCTCTGTAGTAACTGCCCCCTTAACGGTTGGCGCGGCGTCCCACCACTCAGATCCACCTAGGCCCATGGCGCAAGGGTTAAACCACATGGCCATAAGACAAAGATCCTGCCCTCAACGCCCCCTACCACTTCTTTGTTTCATAGGTGCGAGAACGGGTCCGGTCTCACAACGGCTCAAACTACTCTGAGATCGTATAGGCCTTCCGACCTCCAGCGAGTGTTACCCGCCTCAGAGAGAAGACCTTCTGGAGTAATCGTAGGTGCGGATAATCGGCATTATAGGCAAACCACCCTGTAGACTCGTAATTATAGTGAATGTACGCGGCTACACCGGTGCGATTGATAATCCAACCCGCAGCTGTTTTATCAAAAAAGACCGGGCCCAATCCTTTTTTCTGAGGGTAATAGGCAACGGCTAAGTTGCCTTCTGTATGGACCTTAAAGGGAAGGTTAAACCGCCTTGCCGTCTCTTGATATCTCCAGGCCGGAATGTGGGAAGGATTTGTACTCTCCTGTTTCTGGCGCCACTCTTTATCGAAAAGTCTTAGATCATAATAGTAAAATCCCTTTCTCAACATCGTCAGCTCCAGGCGGTAGGCATCTGCGGGGTTTTGTTGCGGCGTCATTATAGACTGAAGCTGCCGAACTGTTTGTGCATTCAATTCGCCACCCAACGATTCAAGTAAATCTGCTTTAGCACCTGCTCCCCCGGTTCCCAGACCTTCAGGCCCGGCTTGAACCGTCTCCATCTTGTCTTTCAGCTCGTTGATGAGCATCTCAATCGATGACTCAATAGCACCTCGCTTCTGCTTGTTTTGAAAATAGGGCCTCAAGTGATCGCGTAGCATCCTGCCCGCCTGCGCATCAGTGAAATACCCCTCAAGCGCATACCCCACTTCTACCCGGCAGAGAGCTTTTCTATCGGCCAGTATTAAAAGCAGCCCTCGTCCGTCGGTGTCTTTGCCTACTGCTCTTTTCTCATACTGATCAGCGGCAAAACTATTCAAATCCCTGTCAGCAAGGTCCTTAAGAGTAATGATGCGGTAGTCAATATGATACTTGTTTCTTACAAAACGGAGATATCGCTCAATCCTGGCTCTTTCGTAATCAGAGAGTAAGTTCGCTCCATCCTCCAGCAACTTTTTCCGCTGCGCCGTTTGGCCTGAGGTTTTCGCAGGCATCTTAGCGACGAAACTCTTCCTGTTTAGTTTATCCTGGGCTATTGTTTGCTGGTGGACGGCCGCCAAAAATAAGAAAAGTAAAGTCGGGATAAAAACCATCTGAAATCTTATGCGACCGCAAATATTTAGATTTAAGATTTTAAGTTTCATATTCCAAATCTCGCTGGCGCGCTACTTTGTATGAAAAACCCCGCCAGCTAAGTACTTTCCCATACGTATGTGCTTACGGACTTACTCCGTCCCCACCAAGTATCCTACCTAACGGGAAATGAGACAGCAACCTAAGTAACTGAAATAACTGTGGGAAGCAGACCTGGATGACGATTTATCGTCGTGATGCCGACTGGCTGTGGGAGGGTATCCTTAAAGATACGGCGCTGTGAGGGAACGGCAGAGCCTCCACCTCAGACTGCTTAAAGCCGACTTGAAATCCCTCAACAGTCGTCTCAAAACACTTACGTCTCGATCCCCGCTTTACCATCGTAGTCTTTTCCGTTAGATTGGACTTCGCGAAAAACTATGGAACCAAAGCTGATTACCTTAATCACCGATTATGGCCACAAGGACCCCTTTGTCGGAATCATGAAGGGGGTTATCTTTGGGATCAATCCAAATGCGCGTATCATCGATTTAAGCCACGGAATCCCACCCCAAGACCTTATGGCTGGGGCCTTAGTCTTGCGGCACTCTGCTCCATTCTTCCCCAGAGGAACAATCCATGTAGCGGTTGTGGATCCCGGAGTGGGAACTAAAAGACGGCCTCTATTGATTGAATCAGAGGGGTGTTTCTTCATCGGACCCGACAACGGCCTTCTCAGCTTGGCTTTAGAGGAAAAAAAGACCAGCCAGATCATCGAGCTTTCTAACGAGATTTACCATCTAAAGCCGACCAGCACGACCTTTCACGGGAGAGACATCTTTGCCCCGATCGCCGGCTATCTCTCCCTAGGCATTTCAGCGCAAGACCTGGGAACTAAGGTGGATGCTTTTGAGCGGCTCCCTTGGCCCAATGTCATCAAATCAGAAGGCGCTATCCAGGGTAAGGTTATCTACATTGACGGCTTTGGCAACCTGATCACCAACGTCCAAGAGCGCGACCTAAGGGGACTCCGACCAGAAAATTCGACGGTCTCTTTAAGCAGCCTCACCATCCATGGGCTCGTGGCTAATTACGCCGGCGGCACAGAGGGAGCTTTCGTGGCTTTAATTAATAGCTGGGGCCTCCTGGAAATCTCTCTATTTAAGGGAAATGCCCATCTCCAGAGCGGAGCAAAAATAGGGGATACGATCCAGATCCGAGGAGGTCAAAAGACTCAATGAAAGACGAAACCCAGCGGGGAAGAAAACCCTGGCTCCACATTGTCCTCTTCCTTTCCACCCTGCTCACCACGACCATGGCAGGGGCAATACAAGCCGGCGTGGACCCCCTTGCCGACCCTTGGCAGATGACCTCCGGCCTCCCCTTTGCCATCACATTAATGACCATTCTCTTGGTGCACGAGATGGGTCACTATCTCATGGCGCGCTACCATGGAGTTGAAGCCACCCTTCCCTACTTTATCCCGGCCCCGCCGATACCTTTTATTATCGGTACCTTTGGGGCGTTCATCAAAATGAAGTCTGCTCCACAAGATCGCCGCTCCCTGTTCGATGTCGGCGCCGCAGGCCCTTTGGCGGGCCTAATTCTGGCCATACCTGCGGTTATCGTTGGCCTTCAACTCTCTACTGTCTCGATGGACGATGGAATGGGTGGAGGCATAACCTTAGGTTCCTCTCTGCTCCTGAGCTTTCTCAGCCAGATCACCCTAGGTCTTCTCCCCGATGAGGCCAACATCATCATGCACCCCATTGGCTTTGCCGGCTGGATCGGCCTCTTTATCACTGCCTTAAATCTTCTGCCTGTAGGCCAGCTAGATGGTGGCCATGTGGTCTATGCCCTCTTCGGCCAGAAACATATCTGGGTCTCCCGCCTGACTTTAGTCGTAATCCTCTCGTTGGGCTTTATGCGCTGGTGGGACGGCTGGTTAATATGGGGGGTTCTCCTCCTCGTTCTAGGCGTCCGTCACCCACCTCCTCTGGACCCTTACACCCCCCTCGACCTTAAAAGAAAAATCGTCGGCTGGCTGACCTTGGCCATCCTTGCCGTCACCTTTACTCCCGCGCCCTTCTCGATCCAAGAACCCAAAGTAAATGCCCGCAATTCTCACCAGCCCACGGCTGCGGGTGCGCATCTACCCGAATATACGGCGTTGCGCTCGGACAAAGGGCTCGACGTACTGGTGAGTACGCCTGCACGCTTTGTCTCTCTCGCACCTTGTATCTCCGGACATCTGGGCACCCTCGCTTCACGCTCCGGTCAGAAATGCGGGCTAGAGGAGCGCCTCATGCCTAAACCGACCAACACCCCTCTGGAAGAGAGGGTAAACGGAGGCCCCTTATGAGCGAGCGGCTGAGCTGGCATCAATATTTCATGACAATCACCCGACAGGTGGCAGAGCGCTCCACCTTAGCTCGGTTACAGGTGGAGCGCTCTGCCACCTGTAACCGAGCTAAGGTGGGCGCGGTGATCGTACGCGACAAGAACATCCTCGCCACAGGTTACAACGGCGCCCCAGCAGGCATGCCCCATTGCATTGATGTCGGCTGTCTCATCTACCAATCCAAGACCCCCGATGGGGATACTGAAGAGAACTGCTTTCGGACGATTCACGCGGAGATAAATGCGATTGCCCAAGCTGCAAAGAACGGCTCAACCATCAAAGACGCCTCGATCTACATCACCCACACTCCGTGCATCCACTGTCTCAAGGTGCTCGTCAACACTGGGATCAAGAACATCTATTATGAAAAACCCTATAAACTCCACACGTTAGAGGAAATCCTGCGCACCACCAAAGTCCATCTCGAAAGTGTAAAGCCACCCGAAAAATAAAAAAGGGGGTAGAGAAAAATCCCTACCCCCTTTTTTTTCTTACCCCTCAGCCTATATTTTCCCCTGAAGGGCAAAGGCTATAATCAGGGCATAAATGGCCAGCGCCTCGATGAAGGCTAGCCCCAGAATCATCGGTAGCTGGATCTTGTCAGCGGCACTGGGATTCCGTCCGATGCTCTCCATTGCAGCCGCTGCCATGCGTCCCTGTCCCAGAGCAGCGCCAAATGCAGCGATCGCAATGGCCAACCCTGAGCCCAAGGCAATGAAAGCCTTGGTCATGGACCCTGTCTGCCCCGCCACCTCAGCTTCAGCCGCCATGGCGACATCAGAAAAGATCACCAGCAAGGCCGCGACAATCAAAAGAAACATGAATTGCCTCATATCTATTTCTCCTTTCCAGCGTATCAGCGCTTTTCACCCTCCTCTCTCTCATCCTCTTCCGCTGCGCTGTGCGCTTAATGCTCATGGCTTATCGCCATGGCAACATAAATCACACTCAAAAGTGTAAAAACAAAGGCCTGAATCACAGAAACCAAGGCCCCCAATACGTAGAACGCCACCGGAATAATAACCTTGGTCAACTCGGTGAAGATCTCCACTACCAAGTGATCACCAAAGATGTTCCCAAACAGCCGTAGTCCGAGCGACAAGGGCCTTACAAAATGCGAGATGCTCTCGAGAATAAAGAAAAAGCTTACGGAAACAACCAAAATAGGGACAAACAACAGACTTAATACCTTTTTCGGGGTGGAAGGCAGACTTGTCATCGGCCCGATAAACTGCTTGATATACCCCTTCCCGTGTTCTCGAAAACCAAAGGTGTTATAGGCGACAAACGAGACCAAGCCCAGCCCAAAAGTGATATTGAAGTTGTTGGTGGGAGGAGAAAAGCCCGGGAGTAGCCCAGATAGGTTTGCCGCTAATATAAAGATAAAAAAGGTTCCAAATAAAGGGACATATTTCCTTCCCTTTTTACCCATGATACTGTCGCTCAGGCCCACGACGAAATCCACCAGCACTTCCATCAGATTCCTTAGGCCAAGACCCTCTTCAGGAATCACCGGATTACTGGATCGTATCAGGGCTCGCCGCGCCCCAGCTGCTAGAATCACAAGAAATATCATCACCAAAAGCGCAAAAAAGATGTGCTGGGGTAGAAAAAGCTGCAGCGAGTGGGGGAGAAGATTATACCACGTAAATGGATGTTCCATCAGTTATCTCTCGCAGTTGCCTTTCGATCCTAAAGTCCAAAGCCGCTCCAAGATAATCGCTGCGAGCAAGCAGGAGACCCCTACCGCAAAGGAAGGCGCATCCAACTTGACTCGAAAAAATAGAAACGACAGCAATGCCAGGAACATTCCCATTTTCAAAACGAGCAACCCGATACCTGCCCTAACCCTGCCCTGAGTCGAAAAAGGCGTTAGGACCCAGCGAATACCCAAGCTTAGCAAGAGCAGATTTAAGCCCATGAATAGCCCACCCAGGAATAAGCCCCAGGGATCAAGGATCTGGAAGGGGACTAAGACAAATGCCAGCCCTGACAATAGTGCAATATGCCACAACTCAATCTTAAAGATAGGAAACGCTTGCGAAGTCGTGCTCACCTAATCTTCCTTTTTGGAGAAGTACTTCAACAATCTAAATAACTGAAAAAAACCACCCAACAGGGCTAGGAGGGTAAGAATAGCCATCAGCCAGGGCGAGGTATTAAAATATAGATCCAACAGGTAACCCAAAAAAAATCCACCTGCAACCATGCTGGGAAACTGGAGGCCGATGGCGGTGTACTTGGCCATTCTGAATAAAAGGGGGTTTTCCTTATCAGCTCCTCTCTTTTTAAGACGGCTTGCCTCTTCACTCATTCCTGAAATGATTTATCACGGAAAACGTTGATGGGTCAACCTTTCGTCTCCTCTCGCGCCCAATCCTCAAAGGCCTGAAGGGCTTTTGTCAAATCGCCTTCCCCATGGGCAAGAGAAATAAAGGCTGCCTCAAAAGGAGACGGAGGGAAGTAGAATCCACGCTCAAGCATGCCGTGGAAAAAACGTGCAAAGCGGTTTTTATCACAATGCCTCGCCTCTTCCGCATTCCGAACCCGCTCCACACCAAAAAAGAGGGTCAGCATGGAGCCAACTCGGTTGACCACACTCGGAATGTGATATCTGCCGAGAATAGTCTGAAACCCTTGTTGAATCTCCTTCCCCTTCTCTTCCAGCGTTTCGTAGACCCCGCTACGCGCGAGTTCTTCCAGCGTAACGAGACCAGCTGTTACGGCAAGGGGATTACCGGAAAGCGTACCCGCCTGATACACTGGACCTTCCGGGGCTAGAAGATCCATAATCTCTTGCCTGCCTCCAAATGCCCCTAACGGAAGCCCACCACCCAATATCTTCCCCAAACAGGTCAGATCCGGTGTAACCCCGTAGAGCTCCTGTGCCCCCCCGGGGCGAACGCGGAACCCGGTTATAACCTCATCGAATATTAAAAGCGCCCCGTGCCTTTGGGTCACTTCCCTAAGGGCAGGTAAAAAGCGAGGTGCGGGTGGAATCACACCCATATTCCCACAGATAGGTTCGACAATAACAGCAGCGATGGTCCTAGGTTCTTTTTGGAAAGCAGCCTCCACGCCGTCTACGCTATTAAAAGGGACCACGAGGGTCTCTGCCGTAAAAGCAGGCGGGACTCCGGAGCTATCCGGAAGAGCTAAAGTGGCCGGCCCAGATCCTGCTCGGACCAACATCCCATCCAAATGTCCGTGGTAGCAACCGTCAAACTTGACGATTTTACTGCGCTTTGTAAAGGCGCGTGCTAGACGAAGCGTGCTCATCGCTGCTTCCGTACCGGAGCTCACCAACCTTAATTTTTCAATGGATGCAACATGCCCACAAACTAACTCCGCCAACTCCACTTCACCTTTGGTTGGGGCTCCAAATGTTGTCCCGTTTTTCACAGCCCTTTTCAGTGAGGTCACAATTTCGGGATGGGCATGTCCTAGGATAAGCGGGCCCCAAGAAGCCACAAAATCCATGTATCTCTTCCCATCTACATCAAAGACGTACGCTGCCTCTCCCCGTGCGATAAATAAGGGGGAGCCACCGACAGCTTTCCAGGCGCGGACAGGACTGTTAACCCCTCCGGGGATTCTTTGTCGGGCACGCTTGAAGAGTTCTTTTGATTCTCGGGAGGTCATAACTGAATTTTCCGTAACATCGCACTTACTACTTGTCAAGCTGTTGTGGTTTGTAGGAAAAAATTTTCCCAAATTTTTTCCTTGCAATGAAAAATGAAAAGGACTATGAAGTTCTTCTCACGTTAGAATTGCGGAAGAAAAATCTTCACTCGTGTCGGCTACTGTTGTTAAAAACCCGAACGGCATGAAATGCTGACTTTAAACTTTGACAGACGACTTTTTGTTTTGTCACTGATCGGTACTTGTCTAGATTGCTTGGTTACATTGTTTCTGTTCATGAATGTGTTCTATCTTCAATGTAAGGTAGCTGTTTTCTTATGATTTCCGGGTTATCCACAGCTGTGGATAACCCTGTTTGTAACTTATTTGTTCTCTTCTCTTAAAAGACAGGCAGTAATACGATACGGCGAGGTTGGTTGCCATGGATGAACTGTGGGAAGCGGCATTAAAACAGCTTCGGGAGCAACTGGGGAACCAGAACTACGAAACGTGGATTAAGCCCATTCAGATACGGCCAAGGGATGGTGGAGGAATTAACCTTGAAGTGCCAAGTAAATTTTTCCGTGATTGGCTCGTCGAGCATTTCCTCATACAAATTCGAGAGACACTCAGCAATCAGTCTCATCGGCCTGTGAAGGTCTCGGTAATCATCAACCAACAGTTACAAAGAAACAAGCCGGTGGAAAAGAAAGAAGACAAGGAGGTACTTAAGCCCCAGAGAGTTAGTAATCTTATTCAAAAGTATACCTTCGAAAATTTTGTAGTCGGTGCCAGCAACCAATTTGCTCAGGCGGCCTCTCTCGCTGTAGCCAACCAACCCGGAGAGCATTATAACCCTCTATTCATATATGGCGATGTTGGCCTTGGCAAGACTCATTTAATTAATGCAATTGGCCATAGAATAGTAATTAAACGTCCGACACTGAAGGTTATTTATCTTAGTTCTGAGTCCTTCATGAATGAGCTAATTGGCTCTCTTAGAAGGGACAAGATGGATGAGTTTAAAAGGCGATTTCGTAGCGTTGACGTATTAATACTAGACGACGTGCAATTCATTGCCGGTAAGGAAAGAACTCAAGAGGAGTTTTTTCATACATTTAACTCCCTTTATGAATCCCACAAGCAAATTATTATCACATCCGATAGGTTCCCCAAGGAAATTGCCGGCTTAGAGGATCGCCTAAGGAACCGTTTTGAGTGGGGTTTAATTGCAGATATTCAACCCCCCGATCTAGAGACGCGAGTAGCGATTTTACAAAAAAAGGCTGAAATAGAGGGAGTCATATTGCCGCACGAGGTTGCCATTTTTCTTGCTTCTCACATAACTTCAAATGTAAGGGAATTAGAGGGGTGTCTGACTCGCCTGGGAGCTTTTGCCTCTCTTACAAAGGTAGGAATAACTGTAGATTTAGCCAAACAAGTGCTACAGAATACCCTTAAAGGAGTTCATAGAGAGGTAACAATCGAAAATATTCAAAAGACGATCTGTGACTACTTTAATGTAAGGATAGGAGAGTTAAAAGCAAAGAGAAGAACACGCAATATTGCCCTTCCAAGACAAGTAGCCATGTACCTCTGCCGTAAACACACCTCGACGTCTTTCCCCAGCATTGGTAATATGTTCGGGGGCAGGGATCATTCTACAGTAATTCACGCCTCTAAAACAATTGAGAAAAAAATAAAAGAAGACCCCTACATGCAAGCAACCGTAGAAAAACTCGAAAGAAACCTAAAAAGATAACTGACTATAAACTGTTCATAATAAGGGAACTCATGTGAATAAAACACCTTGAGAGAGCTGTTTTAATAGGTTTGGGTGATAAAGTCGAAATAACAAAACAATACTAAGCACAAGCAAGTGCCATAAATTAGTTGCCTATTTTAGCTTTTTGCTTCTTATCCACAGTGCCTATTACTACTACTATTAACTTATATTATATAGAAGTAGACAGGGGGAGTTATGCAAATCGAAGCTAAGCGAGAGAATTTTCTTGCAGCGCTTTATTGGGCACAAAGCATTGTTGAACGACGCAACACTATGCCTATTTTGGCCAATGTGCTGATTGAATCTAGCAAGGGAGATATTCGTGTAACAGCAACTGATCTAGAGATCGGTATTAGGGGAAGACTGGATGGGATCGTGTCCTATGAAGGTATGGTGAGTGTGAATGCTAGAAAGCTATATGAAATTGTGCGGGAGGCGCCGGAGGAAATAATTCAATTGAAGCGGTTAGAAAATGAATGGGTTGAAATTAAGAGTGGAAAATCGTTTTTCAAAATCGTGGGTATGAATGCCCGTGAGTTTCCTCAGTTTCCCAACTTTACAGGGGAGAAGTTGTTCCCTGTGCGAACAAGTGTGTTAGGAGAGATGATTGAGAAGACCATTTTTTCTGTTTCTACGGATGAGACGCGCCGCAGCTTAAATGGTGTCTTTGTAGAACAAGGTGAAGGTGATAATGTTCGTATGGTTGCAACGGATGGGCATCGGCTGGCATTTATAGAAAGAAAGATAGGATCTATTGGGTTAGAAAAGGGAGTGAATCTTCCACGGAAGGGTTTAGTTGAGCTTAAGAAACTTTTAGAGGAGGGAGAGGAAGGGGAGGTTTCTATTGGGTTTAAGGAAAACATGGTCTTGGTGGCAAAGGGGAACATTGAGCTATTCATGCGGCTCGTAGATGGGGATTTTCCCGATTACGACAAAGTAATACCAAGAGGAAACCCTTACACAGTAAGAATCAAACAGGATAGTTTTTTACAGGCTCTGAGACGTGTATCTATTCTTTCGAGTGAGCGATATAAAGGAATTAAAGTAGAAGTTAAAGAAGACCAGATGTTAATCTCGGCTAATAATCCTGACCTTGGAGAGGCAGTTGAAGAGATTGCTGTTGACTATCATGGAAAAGAGTTGGCCATTGGATTTAATGCTCGTTATATTATCGATGTCCTCGGTGTATTAACGAGTGGAGGAGATGTAGATATTGAGATCAAGGATGAGTTGAGTCCCAGTCTCATTAAAAAGCAAGAAGACGAGGGGTATCTCTATGTTCTTATGCCTATGAGGTTATAGGTAGCCTTTTCACTTTTTCTTTTATTTCAAACTTACCATAGTACGTACGCAGACAATAGTAATACCAGCCACATGTAAAGTAAGCAATTTGTCCTCGATTCACCACCTCCTTTTCAGAAGTACGTAAAATAACTGTACAAGGCTCGCTTTTCACTGTAGCTCACCGGGTGAAGCAAAAATTCTTGAATCGTCTAAATCCGTTCACTTTTCAAAATTAGGTGGTAGATTTGGGGTGCTTTGCATAGGTTTCTAAACGTTCCTCTGAAATAAGTAAAACCGGTTTTTATCCACTAAAGTAAGGAAATTTTGTGTTTTAGCTAAATATACTTGACATAGTATCAAAATTAACGTAATAAGATTAGGAAAAGATGAGTTTAACTTAAGAATGTAAACATGATCGATGGAACAGACATAAAAATTCTCTCTATATTGCAAAATAATGGTCGCTGTTATCTAGCTGAGATTGCTAGGGAAGTGAACTTAT
>JAPUHZ010000011.1 GCA_027297485.1 Deltaproteobacteria bacterium | reverse complement strand
CACCCTTGTCGAAGAGACCCCCGCTCTGCCGGCCACGCACGTCCTGAGCGCTGCCTATCCCCATCCCTCTCCACAACCCACCTTCACCCTGACCGTTCGCCGGCCTCAGCACGTCCACATCGACCTCTTCGATCTCAACGGTCGCCGGGTCGATACGCTTTACGAGGGCTTTCTCCAGGCTGGCACGCCGCGCCGCTTCACGATTGGGGGAAAAGATTTGCCGAGCGGTGTCTACCTCTACCGCGTCGTCGGCGAGGATTTTGCCGATAGCCGGGCGGTGGTGTTGGTGCGGTGAAGGTAGAGGGCGTAGGTGCGAAATCGATTGGCAAAGTATAGGATTTTGTGGCATACGGGTTTGTTTTCTGTCCAGGGCGTACTGATACCAGTTCTTTATAATTATTGTGCATTCTCTTGTGTCATCCCGGACTTGATCCGGGATCTCAAGGTCTTGCAAAGCCAGGATGTCATCCCGGCTCGGGGGCCGGGATGACATCCTGGCTTTGCACAATCATTTCTCAGAACTGGTATGACATTGATTCTGAAAGGCCGATTTACTACCGGGCTACGCCCTCGTGTGGCCCGATTTTCCCCGGCTCGGTGTTGCTTTTTTACTGGTTTCCTGAAAAGTCACGTCCTCTGGGCGTGGTCACAGACAGGGGCGCTGCCGGGAATTGGCTCCGTGTGACAACCCTGGTCGAAGGGGTATGCATGATCCTTTTTAATCAGGTACGGCCTCGAACGTCGCTGAAGCGACGACTACAAGCCGGCTCGTAGTGGCCGCTTCAGCGGCGCGCAGATTCGATGACGCCTCGCCCGATTAAAAGGTCACGCTTCATCGATATCCCCAACAACCACGGAGTCCCCCCCGAGCAGCTACGTTATCGCGGGCGATAGGCGAAAGAGGATAGTGTGGCCTTTTCTGCCAGGCAGGCAAGGGGGGTCCTCTGGGGGCCAAGCAAAACCACGTCCTCTGGGCGTTGCTTTTTTACGGGCGTCACTCGGGCGTTGCCCTCCTGTGGCACGATGCGCTCGCGTCTCAAAAAGCGCCTTGATCCGTCACACGAGGCGAAGCCGACTGACGTAGTCAATCCACCCTTCATGCTCAATGTCAGTACGCCCTAATACCGATGGGCTCTCGTAATGTCCTTGAGGTACAACGGCGGTAAACGCTCAAACCCAAAGGGTTTCCCCAATCCTTTGGGTTTGAACATTCGGACAATGCCACTTGAAATCAGTATAAGAATTGGTTTATCTTTCATTAACCAAAAGCAGGTCAAGACAGGGAATAGATCCTCTGCTGTAGTTTGCCCTTTCGGAGATAGAAAAATCCTTCTGTCATATCACGGCGAGGAGGCTTACCATGTATCGGATCCACCGCTCTTTCATTTCTTCAATAGTATTGCTGTGCCTGCTGCAGTCCCTACTCGGGATGCCTGTTTTTGCTCAAAGCCCCTGTGACTCGCAACTGGGCGCGCTCGCGGATGATTTGCTTGCTTACCGTCTCCGTGAAGGTCGTTGTGAGGGAAGGTACATTAAAGAGGTCAGCGGCACTCCTCTACTCGTTGCGTCTTTGACAGAATCCTTCGAAGACTACGATTACAACTCGGGCATAAATTTGAACGTGGAGTGGACTGCCCCCGGCGATGACAGTGTTCACGTGCGGGTTTATGGGATCAGGCCACGGCTCTATTATCGGATGGATATCATTTCCGGAAGCTCCTCCTATCTCTGGCCAACGAATCTCCTTGCAGCCTTGGAAATCTCCCAGATAGACCTGGGCATTGTTGGTTGGAGCTCGTTCCTCGTAGGAGGCATCGAGAGAAGGGTTTATCTGCCGCTCCGTATTCGACAAGACGTGGGACCCTCCCGATCTGGAACGTATCAAGTCGTACTCTTGCCGGCTTTTGAGTTGGTCGATGTTTTCGTCAGTCTGGCGCCGGTAGAGGAGGATGGGCAACTCGGGTCTCCCCTTCCGGACTGGGACGGAAAAGTCTTAGAAGAAGGGGGCTATTACCCGGCTCAGCGAAGGATAGCGATTTCAATCTCTGAACTGAGGGATCAGCCGTCTGGGATATACCATCTCGAGTTCGCGGCCACGCTTAGAACCGGTGGGTCAACGGGGGCCAAGCTTTTGTTTTATCACCACCGCGTAGACCCTAAAAACTCAGAGAGAAGATGAAAGGTTTTTTTGAATACCTCAAAGAAACGCTCAAAGGCTTGCTGAACCTCGGAGAAGGCAAGCTGAGGAAGGAACTGAATAGCCAGGCCAGATCGTTGAGCGAAGAAGCCCTCAACGCCAAAGGCTCGGTTTCTAAAGAACAGATGGAGCAACTGGAACGCCTGGCGCGCCTTGCTGAAATCAGCGCGGTGTCGAGGCCGCGCCGAATCGGGTTGGTGGTAATGGTTTTCCTGTTTGCCTTAGTGATCGTAACGCTTTTGCTTGTGAACCACCTTGAGGAAGCAGAAATCGAACTGAATCTGGTGGTGTCTGAGTTCGGCTTCGTCTCCCCCGTAGAGCAAGTACTAACTAACTCTACCAATCTCGCGGTATTGGGCGTCTCTGGGCTATCCGAGGTTCAGCTTCCTCAAGCCTGCCGGCAGGCCGCAGCATCGTCCTACCCGGTGTCCGACGTATCGGTTCGCTTAGCCACCGTTTCCGACGGGGAACGCCCGGGGGTCATAACGCTGGCTCCAGTGGTCATTTTTGCTGATACCCGGTTGCGATTGCGTCATACCGAGATCTCAAAGCAGTACCGGTTGTCCTTGCTGACCGACAGCCTGGAGTTACAGACCCACATCGACGGCGGCATCAAGGTCAACGTAACCGGTACGCGGCCAGAGCAACTCAACTGTTCTTTTCCCCGGTCGGTAACGCTGAGGTCCGACTCGCAATGGGTCGATTTGGACTTGACGTTTCCAGACACCTCGCCGCATGCGTTCTCGCCGCAACTTTCTGCAAACAATCTCTCGTTTTTTCGTATTGATGAATTCATGGATCCTGATCGTACACTTATTCGTCGTGTATCTACCATCTTGTCCGGCACGCTTTACCTTGAGTCGCTTAACGGCAAGGAGTACCCCCTTCGTCCTGGAGAAACGATTGTCTTCGAGGAATCCACCGGTCAGATTCGCACGCTTCAAGTGTATGGGGGGGTCATATTACTTAGGTTTCGAGGTCGTGTTCATGGCATGAGCCTTGGTACGGGCGCAAGCCAAAGAAACCTTATGCCGACCTATTTAGAATGGCTCAGTGTGCATCACGGTCTCGAACTACTCTGGGGAACCGTGATATCGGTGTTCAGTCTGATCTTTTTAACACTCCGCTTTTGGGGAGGATTCTCATGAGAAAAACCGATTACTTTTGCTGTATCGTTCTGCTTGCTATGCTGATCCTCGGAGGGTGGGGGAGCACCGTCCCCTCTCCAGAGAGAATGGACGAGGCTCGGGCTGATGTCGAGCAAGCGAAGCACCTGATTGTTTATGTTAAGAGCAGTAAGCCCGGTGGAGGAATCATCTTCCACCTTGACAGAGATCATCTTTTTATTGCGACGGCCATGCATGTAGTCCGAATGCCTGAGGATGATGAAGTGGAGATAGAATTCGAGTTTTTGCCCGGCCATTCTGTAAAAGCAGAGCGACTTAGCTTCGAAAGCATTCTAGACCTGGCTGTGCTACGCGTCAACTTGAATGAGGTGGTCAACTTCCCGGTTGATTCAATCCCAGTCGATCAAATCGGCTATGTTGTTGGAGAAAAGTATGTAAAGAAAGATGATACGGTCTATCCTATCGGTTTTCCAGGTGGAGAGAAATGGTATTACCCCCGGAGCAGCTCACCCAAGGTGATAGACATTGTTGGAGAGGCCATTCAATTTGACTACATGTGTGAGACAGGAGATTCCGGGAGGACTCTTTAATGAGCGTTGGGAGCTTGTAGGGATGGTGCAGAGGGCTTCTGGTAGAGTTTGTAGGGCCATCAGCTTCGAAAGAATTCACGCATCCCTTGTTGGAGATTGGCGCCTTGGCGTCAGTCTCAAGCCCATCGGCGCTAAACCGCCGCCGCCGACCGACAGCCTGGGCACGCTGGTGATCGGTGCCTACCCGTGGGGGCAGCTTTTCATAGACGATACCCTGATCATAGAGCGACTCAAGGCACTGGTAGAGTTGCCGTTACTTGCTAAAAGCCATACCGTGAGGGTTGTCCATCCCACCCGTGGGGAGTGGGAACGTGAGGTAATGGTTCCTCCCGGCGGCAGAACCGATAGCATCTTCGTCAAATTCCTAACGCTTCAGAGGGAGAATCGGTAGAATCTTTACCTACTCCCCTGGTATCCGCACGTTGCCATGAAACCTTCCAACACTGGTCCCTCCATTGCATCCGCTGATGGTATCGCTGGACGTGTGTTCTTACGTCCATGGGCGCTTGTGCTGGCGCTGCTTGTGGCGCCAACCATGGTACAGGCCCAGGACCAAGCGCCGTGTGAAGACATCATCTCGGAAGCGGCGGACCTCTATATTGCCGAGCGCTTCGATGCAGTCATTAGCCGGCTCCAGGAGTGTCTCAATCAGAACGCATTGAACGTCGAAGATAAGCCGTTGGCGTACGAAATCCTGGCTAAGAGTCACTTGAAATTGGGATCGGAAGATAGGGCGCGGGCGGCCCTGACGGATCTGCTGACCCTTGTTCCCGATTACAAACCCGATCAGTTTGAGGATGAACAATACAAGAACCTGGTAGAAGAGGTCAGACGCACCGTGGTAACGCCTCTTGTAGAGAAAGAGAAAGAGTCAGGTCTGCTGAGGTGGCTTTTGATCGGTGGTGGTGCGGTGGCGACAGGAGCGGCGGTGTATGTGCTTACGAGAAACGGGAACGGTACTACCTTTCCGCCTCCGCCACCCAGACCCGGCGGCAATTGATGTCTCATCCTGAAGACACCGCGTAAGGTCGGGCGATGGGTTCAAGACGTGTGTTTGCCAACCACCTGATCTCACGAGCACGTTCCCCTCCCGCTAAAATGAGGATCTAAGATGCGACGAAGCCTTCAGAGGACAGCCCTTGTTTTTATGCTCGCCCTCGTGCTCGGCGCCGGCGCACTGCCGGCCAGGGCTCAGCAGCCTGGTTCATTTATCGACACGTATGTGCCGGCAGGGAGCGGCGGGCTCGGGAAGCCCGTCGGCCTGGTTTTCGGCCCGGATGACCACCTCTACGTCAGCAGCATCAACACCGCCGCAGTGTTGCGCTACGACGGCACGACGGGGGCGTTCCTCAACGCGTTTGTGTCGACACAGAGCGGCGGGCTCAATGCTCCTACCGGCCTGGTTTTCCCGGATGGCCACCTCTACGTCAGCAGCGATTTCTCCGACGCAGTGTTGCGCTACGACGGCACGACGGGGGCATTCATCGACGCGTTTGTGTCGGCACAGAGCGGCGGGCTCGACAATTCCACCGGCCTGGTTTTCGGCCCGGAT
>JAPUHZ010000109.1 GCA_027297485.1 Deltaproteobacteria bacterium | reverse complement strand
TCATGTCTGAACTTTCTCCCTTTGCCATGGTAATCCAGGAATCTCTTCATATCTTTGCGCAGAGGGGCATGGTGCGAAGTTACCCACTGCCTGTCCCAGAGGTCCCGCGACGGCTTTTCCGAAACTATGAGCCTCTTCTGGGACCGGTTCGTTCATCTTCGCAAGCAGGGAGACACTTTGCGGGGTGAGACCAACGACGAGTGTCTCCTGCCCGACCCGAACGAGCGCAATAGAGCACTGGGGAGTGAGCGCCAGGGTGCCGAGGCGGGCGAGAGAACCCGCCTGCCTGCCCTTTTGCCCGAATAGCGGCGAGAGGCGCCAGGCAATGATAGCCAGAAGCACCATTCCGCCCAAAACAACAGAGACCGACATCCACTCACCCAGGATCATGACTTCTCCTACTGAATAAGGAAATCCTTGAAATAGACTGACAGCACTACCTCCTTGCCGGCGGTAGCGTTGATATGCTCGCGAATCTCCTCGCGCAACTGACTCTTTCCCTCTAAAGTCAAAAGATCTTCCGCTCTCTTGTTACTCAGGAGCATGAGCAGACCATCACGTATCCCCGGAGCCGCCTTGTGGATGCGCTCCTTGTCCTCTTCCTCATGCAAAGAGAGAAAAAGGGCGATACGCAGATAACGGTTAAAGCCTGGGCCGGCCAAGTTCACCGCAAAGGGCTCCAGCTCGACCGTAACCATTTCCTTCTGCTCTTCTTCCTTTTCTTCCTTTTCTTCCTTCTCCTCTCCTTCCTTCCCTTCCTCCTTCTCCCCCCAAGGGAGCATGGCAACCAGCTTTTCCGGTAATAAATCCTTTGCAAAAAAGAGTCCTGCGCCCACAGCAACCAGGATCGTGGCGGCTATGACCGCAAGGAGGATAGGCTTTTTCATAATACCCATGGTAGCTGAAATCGGCTTACGCAATGACTATGCCAGAGGTGGAGCGGGCAGGATCGGCCCGGAAGGGCCATGTTTGCGGCAATGATCTAGGTTGCCCGTGTCAAGAAAACCAAAACAAACGTCAGCTTTTTGACGACAGCGAGCCTGTTCGATTATGCAGGGAGGGCAGGCTAAAAAAGATGGCTCTCAAGGGCCTGGATACGGTCCAAGAGAACGGAGAGATTAAAAGGCTTAGAAATGTATTCGTTGGCCCCCAACTCCAGCACTTTCTTTTTATTCTTGTCCGAAGCCATGGCAGAGACCACGATGATATAGGGAAGGGTGTCTCGTTTCCTCTGCTGCAGAAGTTGCAACACCTCAAAACCATCCATGCGGGGAAGCATCAGATCGAGAAGCACGAGATGGACCACTTCTGTGTCCAGGATCTGAACCGCAGTTACCCCATTATTGGCGGTCCGGATACGGTATCCATACAGCCCCAAGTAAAGGGTCACCATCTCACACAGGGAGCCGTGGTCTTCTACCACCAGGATAGTAAGCTTGCCAGCCGGCGTCCCCTGCACGTGCTGTTCTCCCCCATCGCCTTTGCTGGGAAATCGAATAAGTTGTCCCGTGGTTCTCTCCAAAAGAGGATTTTTATTAATTATCGGCACTTTTCCCGGCCCCTTTAGCACCCCTTAAAGTTTCCATCCTAGCTGACGATTATCTCAACAAGGGACATGAAACCTTAGAGGGACCCCTATGTTAGAGGGTGATACAACCTTGTGCTTTCCATCATCGGGTATGCAATCGTTTTTGGCGCCGTTCTAGGTGGGTTTATCGAGGCAGGAGGACCCCCTGAGGTCCTCTTACAGATTGCGGAGTTTATCATCATCGGTGGGGCAGCCCTCGGGTCCCTCATCGCCTCTGCTCCGGCAAAAGTATTAAAATCCTTTTCAAGGGCGTTGATTAAGACCCTCTTTGGCTCAGGCTACACAAAAGCCCAGTACATGGAGCTTTTTCACCTTCTGTATGAGGTTTTTACCACTATGCGTAAAAACGGAGATATGGTCCTGGAAAAGGACGTGGATGATCCAGCAGGCAGCGCCATCTTCTCCAAATATCCTGCCTTTCTCGCTAATGCGCCTGCCTGCAACCTCCTTTGCGACTCACTGAGGCTCGTCATCAGCGGCGCGGCCAACCCCGAAGAACTGGCGCAACTGATGGATGAAGACATTGCCACTCATGATGAGGAAGCCCAGCAGTCCGTTAATCTTATTTCGAAGGTGGCCGACGCCCTGCCGGGCCTAGGGATCGTAGCGGCGGTACTGGGTGTCATTATTGCCATGGCCTCCATCGACCAAGGCTCCACGGTGCTCGGGCAAAAGATAGCGGCCGCCTTGGTCGGAACCTTTCTGGGTGTCCTCCTCTGCTATGGCCTTGCCCAACCCCTGGCTATCAAGATGGAAATGCTCTGCCAGGAAGAAGGAAAGTACCTGGAATGCATCAAAACGGGCACTCTCGCCCACATCCATGGAGCGGCACCTATTGTCTCTGTGGAGTACGCCCGCCGGGTCATCTTCAGTGGGGTGCGCCCCACTGCCCTTGAGCTAGAGCAAGCGTGCAGGAGTGCCAAGGCACAGCAGTCCCAGACCGCCTAAAGTGATTAAGAAAAGGAAAGACGCAGACCGTCCCCGGGTCATCATCAAAAAAGTCAAAGCCAAGCACGGGGGGGGGCACTCCGGGGGGGCCTGGAAAGTGGCCTATGCTGACTTTGTGACCGCCATGATGGCCCTCTTCATTGTGCTCTGGATCACGGCCGCCACTGAAACCAGTGTCAAGGTCGGCCTGGCTCAATATTTTCGTGATCCCGGGGTGTTTAAACGATCTGCGGGCATTCTTCCCGATGGCCAGGGAGGCATTCTGTCCGACAATCCGGGGAAGACTTCCCCGTTGGAAGAGCTACAAGGGCGGCTCACGAAAGAGCTGCTCGACCTGGAGGAATTTGCCTCCATCCAGGACCAAATTTTGATCCACCTTGGCCCGAAGGGGCTGACCATTGAGATGATAGACAAGGACAAGCACGCCTTTTTCGCGTTGGGCAGCGCGGAGTTAAATCCGGACCTCCTTCGCATTCTGGAAAGGATCGTTCATCAGATAAAAAACATCCCCAATAAGATCGCTATCAGCGGCCATACCGACGCCCTTTTATACCAAGACGGATCTTTTTATTCTAATTGGGATCTTTCCGCAGCGCGAGCGCTCAACACCCGCAGGGCAATGGAGAATTTTGGGCTTGACCCGGCACAGGTAGCAAGAGTGACTGGGCATGCCGACCAATCTCCCCTTTTCCCCGACGAACCTTTAAACCCGGGCAATCGCCGCATCAACATCCTCGTTCTGCGAAACGATCCCTCTACCCAGTCGCCGAGCGCAAATTCTCCAGCCTCTTCTGAGGACTTATCACATCAGTGATGCGGACCCCGAACTTCTCTTTCAACACCACCGCCTCACCCCTGGCTACCAGCTTATTGTTCACGTATATGTCCAGAGGCTCCCCAACCACATGGCCAAGCTCCACTACCGACCCCTGGTTGAGCTTCAACAGCTTTTCAATCGTCACGCGTGCCCGGCCCAGCTCGACTGTTACCTGTAGAGGGATGTCCAGCAGAAAAGAGAGATCTACCTGCTCCGAGCGACTCTCGCCTTGGTTCTGCTCCTTAACAGTAGAATCCTTAGAATCCTGAGTATCCTGATCCATGCCTCTGCCTCCCTTACACCTTACTTAGTCATCCGTGTAACCGCCCGACTCAGCGTTACTGCCTGTCTTTTTCATCCGCCCGGAGACAGCGAAGACCTTCACCCCGTTGGTTTGTGCCGCCCGGCCGCAAAAGCGTGGCTTGCCCTCCACCCACAGCTCTACCCGGTCCATGCATTGGGGATCGATCTGAAGAATGTCCCCCGGATGCAACCTCAGGACCTCTTCTAGGCTAATCGCCACCTGGTCCACGACTGCTTGCACGGATACCTCGATATCAAGCAAATGCGCGTCCATGCGGGACCTAACCCAAGCACTATCCCTCTCCACTATCGGAAAGGGAGACTTGAGCTGCTCACGCAGCTCCTCCAACGCAGAGAGGGGAAAGGCAAAGAGGATATCCCCGGTTACTTGAACCAAGTCGATCCTGTAGGTCGCCAACACCATCACTTCCCCCATGGCCGTAGCGCCTAAAAGATAAGGGTTTGACTCTGAGCGGAGGTAAGACCCCTTTAAGCTGATCATCGACTTCCATGCTTCTTCCATGCCAATCAGCATCTTCTCCACAAACCGCCCCAGGAAACTGCTCTCGATAGGAGTAAAATCACGCCCTTCAATCTTCTCCAGCCGCTCACCGGAGCCACCAAAGAAGATGTCCACCATGGCGTAAGCCAGCCGCGCCTCAATGACATACACACCTAGGCCACGCAGGGGCTCAAGCTTAACCAGATGGATGCTGCTGGGCAGGGGGAGACGTTTGATAAATTCCTCGTAGGTCACCACGTCCATCTCGTTGAAGCCGGCATCCACCGACCTACCCAGCTCAGAAACAAATAAGTTGCGTAGGCTACGGGACACTTTGCTAAAGATAATCTCCAGCCCCGGCAGCCGGTGGTGAATGGAGACATCACTGTGACTAAAATCATAGGGGCGGACATCCACTGATGGGTCCACCCCCTCGGCCTTGCCCACATCTTCATGCTCGCGCGAAGACTCCTCAACCGGGACATCTCCCTTGTCAATACCCTGTAGGAGGGTATCCACCTCTTCTTGAGAAAGGGTCTGGGCCATATCTCCTTGCAACTCCGCTTTCTGCGGTTAGTCTCCCGGCTGCGTCAAAATTCGGACGCTTTTGTCAATTTGTCGCCTGCGTGGACTCCCTTTTGCTCTGGCTTTTAACATATGTGCTTGTCAGGCACAGGGAAATCTTCACTCCTCTTCCAGGAATAGGCAAAACCGATGCCAGGAGCCCCTCGAGGCGCTTATAGCCTTGCGGGAGGCGGCTGATTGTCTTTGCTTGCATCATTAGATCGCCGCTCGGGTCGAGGAGATCGACCGCAACCATGCTGCTCAGCGGTGTCCGCAGTTCGTGGGAGATGAAAATAAGGAAATCGGTCTCCAGGCGATCCCGGATTTGCAGCCTGGCATAGGCCTCGGCCGGCTTGTAGCCCTTTTTGCTTTTGGCGTCCACGAGTTGACGCTGTACCTCGGCGGTCGGATCCGGGATTTGAGATAGGCCCATGCCGGCTAGTCCTTGAGTGAGCGGTTCCCCCAGTACTTCACCTACCCCTTCCAGCAACTCCAGCAGGCTAAAGGGTTTTACTAATACAAACGGAGTACGTAAGTTTACATTTCCTCGGTGGAAGGAGCCTTCAGGCCGAGGGAAATGGGCCAGCGCCTTGAGGGCCGCCACCCCTACCCCTTCATGTGATTATTCCTACCGTTCGGGCCTGCACCAAGCCTCACCTTCGGTTCCCCTCGTCCTTCAGTCTCCTTCCCCTCGGAATAGCCTCAATATAACAAATTCAGATACGTTTGTATTAGGCAGGCATGGACGCCCAAGGCGAGACCTCCCCATATATTAAGGATATCGTCAAAGAGATGGAAAACTTTATCCTGGTTGACTATTTTCTCTTCCCAACAGCAGGAATTGTCGCCCCCTGTCCTTCAACCATTCAGACCGCCACCTGTGTCTCGCCTCCAGCCTTGCAAGAGACCTTATCCCAACATCCTGCGCATGCGTGGAAACTCAGTTCGTTCGTGGGTGCGGGAATGGAAAATCAAGTTATATCGAACACGGGGTTTGAATCCCCGTGTTCGACCAAAGGGAAGAGCTGCCGCTTCTCCCCTTTGGAAACCCCATCGGCTTTGTGCCCGCCTCAAGAGGCGGGGTTTACATTGAATCACTGCCAAAGAAGTGCGTCTTATAACCCTCATGTTTTAAATCCAGCCCCCGGTAAAAGATTTCCTTGAACTCCATGTAGACCGCGAGTTGCAGGGCAAAATAGGAGACCGTATAGCCGGAGTAGATGCCCTGCTCAAGATCCCAGCTAAACCCTTTGGGGAGAATATCTCCAAGGCGATGACAATAAGGCTCAAGATCGACTTCTTTTGTCTATCGGGACCGGCAGGAGATGAAGGATTCGTAAAGTTAATTGAAAAGCTGACCGACCGTGATCTCAGCTTGGGGAAACCGGGACGGCCGAGGAAGAGAGGTCCATAAAAATCTGTATTATGTCCCCGGTATTCACCGTTCCGGGGCTTTTTCCGTCCGGCCTAAGCCGCTGTAAAGTCACCCAGGTATTCTGGTTGTCGTGGCAGGTCCATCCACCGCACCTTCACTTCTACCGAACCCATCTACTCTAGTGGCATCTTTCCTAGAGGGCCCGGGTTTTATCCGGCAAAAGTTCGAGTCCGCCATGCTGGGCGAAGTGCCGAAAGTCCGCGTCGCGGCTGATCAATGGCACGCCATGATCGATGCAAACCTGAGCGATCAAGGAGTCGGCCAGCGGTGCCTTCCGGCCCCGACGAATAACCTTAGAACGGAGCAGGCCTGCCCTTTGCCAGAAACCATCGAGAATGGGAAGGAGCGGGACTTCTAATAGAAGCTTAGCGACGGATTGGAGGAGCTTGGGATCGCTCAGGAGTTCGC
>JAPUHZ010000108.1 GCA_027297485.1 Deltaproteobacteria bacterium | reverse complement strand
GCCGCTGTACTTCTAATGCCGCTAAATAAAAGGCCCGACCGGAAAGGGATCCGATCGGGCTTTGGGAAACCGATACCAAAATGCTGCTGGCTTAGATTCCTGGAGACAACTACACGTTCACAATGACCACACCTTTGGGCTCTAAGTAATAGTCCAAGGCTTCGGGGCCGTGCTCTCGGCCCAGTCCGCTTGCCTTGACCCCGCCAAAGGGAAGCTCATCGTACCCATAGTGAAGCGAGTTTACCCAGACGTTACCTGCCTGAAGTTTGTCGATCGCCTTGTTCGCGTGGAGCATATTGCGAGTCCAAATTGAAGAGCCCAGGCCGTAAATGGAGCTGTTCGCCTTCTCAATGGCCTCATCCAGATCCTTAAATGTAAAGACCGGCAGGGCAGGTCCGAAGCACTCCTCTTTACTGATGCGCGCGTCGTCCGGGACATTAGCGAGAAGTGTAGGGAGATAGAAGAAACCCTTATCCAAATCACCCCCCTTAGCCCTTTCCCCTCCAAAAATAATCTTGGCCCCTCGACTCTTGGCATCCTCGACCTGCTCCTCCACCTCTTTTCTCTGATAATCAAGATGCAGAGGCCCCATGCGGCTCTCTTTGCTCATGCCGTTGCCGACCGTTTTTTTCTTTAGCGACTCGGCTAGCCCTCCGATAAACTTATCGGCAATCGACTCCTGTAGGAAGAGGCGCTTGACTCCAAGGCACATCTGGCCGCAGTTGAAGTAACGGCCGATGTCCGCCATCTTCACAGCCATGTCCAGATTGCCATCCTCCATGACGATCATCGGGTCACTTCCACCCAGTTCCAGGGTGACCCTTTTGATCTCGCGACCCGCCACTTCCATCACGTGTCTGCCCACCTCGGTCGAGCCGGTAAAAGCGATGCGTCGGACCCGAGGGTTTTTCAGCAACTCTTCTCCCACAACGCTCCCAGGACCGGTCACCACATTGACCGTCCCTTTGGGTAAAGTCTTCTGCTGTTTTCCCTCACCGTAAGTGGCCTTCTGGATCTGCTCTAAGCAGAGTAAGGTAGCCAGCGGGGTGGTCGAGGCAGGCTTGATGATGATCGTGTTTCCGGCGGCCAGAGCGGGTCCCAGCTTCGTTCCCATCAGAGTGAGAGGGAAATTCCAAGGAACAATTCCTCCGCATACCCCGATAGGCTGGCGGACCACCATGCCGTAAGCCCCTTTCTGGGGAAGGGGGACATGGGACCCTCTAACCTTAGATGCCAGGCCGGCATAAAATTCCAGTCCGTGGAGTAGATGATGGATCTCCAAATTGGCCTCGAAAAGGGTCTTGCCCTGCTCTTGGGTCAAAAGCTGGGCGATCTCTTTGCTTTTCTCCTTAATCAGCTCGCAGGCCTTCATGAGCATCTTGCCCCGATCTTCTGCCGTGGTACTGGACCACTCCTTGAAAGCGGTCTCCGCTGCCTGTATCGCATGCTCCATATCCTTGGCTGTTCCTTTAGGTACGCGATCCACCACCTCGCCGGTGGCAGGGTTACGGATTTCATAAGTGTCCTTGCTTACTGAGTCTACCTGTTCTCCTCCAATTAGCATCTTAGCCATGCACAACCTCCTAAAAAAACAAATAAAAAGTTAAAAGTAAAAAATTACCTTATTTTTGCCTTTTTCCTTTTGAATTTTACCTTGTTTATTTCCCTTTGTATTGGGCCGTTCTCTTTTCCAGATAGGCTTTAACCCCTTCGTTCCCGTCTTCGCTGGCGAAGGTCTGATAGAGGACTTCTCTCTCAAGGGTCAGGCCGTCGGACATCGACATATCCACTCCTGTCTGTATCGCCCGTTTGACTTTGCCCACTGCCAGACTCGCCTTGTTGGGTGGGACAAACTGACGGGCGTAGTCCATGACGCTTTCCATAAATTTATCACGCTCGTAAATATAGTGAATGAGCCCAATTTCGAGGGCCTCTTCGAAGGCTATGGTTTTGCCGGTCACGCACAGTTCCAAGGCTTTGGCCTTTCCCACTAGCCGGGGAAGTCTCTGGGTCCCACCCATGCCCGGCATCACACCCAGATTGATCTCCGCCAATCCAAGCTTGCCACCCTCTTTTTTGGCAATGCGAATGTCGGCTGCCATGGCGATCTCCAGTCCACCTCCCACCGCATGGCCGTTGACTGCGGCGATGATAAGCTTGGGCGTATTTTCCATTCGGGAAAGGACCTCATGCCCGTGCAGGGAGAAATTACATTTGTAGGCGAGAGATTGTTTGGCAAGCATGTTGATGTCAGCACCTGCGGAGAAGAACTTTTCTGATTTTCCTGTTAGAATCAGGACATGAACGCCTTCGTCGAATCGGGCCTGTAGGAGGGCCTCATCCAGCTCCCGTAACAGTTCGTGGGTGTAGCTGTTAACCGGCGGGCGATTAAGCTCCAGCAGTGCGACGCCTTTTTCCACTCGGTACTCTACCATTTTTCCACCTTCCATAACTTAACCTCCTGTTCAATAATCACTCTTTCAATTATCTGGCATCTCGCCTTATGTCAAGCTCACGAATTGCCAGCCAGAGAGAGATAATCATGTAGTAGGCTGGGAACAGAAGCGAGGCGGGAACTAGAAGAGAGGGAGGTTGGGGGAGGAGGTAAATGATCGTAAGGACCAGGATTCCCCAGAGGACCCCGAGGCTGATGGTCAGGCCACGTAGGATTGGGCTGCGGCTTGGGTAAAGGTACTTGATGGGGACAAAGACAAGGATAGAGAGGATAAGGATGAGAAAGGCGTTGATCCATTGGGGAATCTGCAAGACATAGAGATAAAAGGCGACAATGTTCCAATAAGAGGGAAACCCCAGGAAAAAGTGGTCCGAGGTCTTGGCTTCCTTTTGGCAAAAGCCATAAGCGCTCGCGAGCAGAGGGATCGCCGCAAGCCAGAGGGCATCTTCTTTTGGTAGGAGATCGGCCCGGATCAAAAAAAGGCAAGGGACAAGAACATAGTTGAGATAGTCGACGATGTCTTCCAGGCGGTCTCCGTCAAACCATGGAATCACCTCCTTCACCCGGGCCATGCGCGCCAGGGTGCCGTCGCTCGCATCGATTAGGACTGCGAGCGACATGAGCCAGAAGACCTCCTGAAATTTCGCCTGGTCAATGAAAAATAGGGCGAAAAAAGCGACGACGGTTCCTGAGGCAGTATAGAGGTGGACGAGCCAAGCAAGAATAATACTTAAAGACATTCACTTATTAGGGAACCCCGCGGCTTGCCGCGGGCACATAACCGATGGGGTTTCCAAAGGGGAGAAGCGGCAGCTCTTCCCTTTGGTCGACCACGGGGATTCAAACTCCGTGGTCGATATAATTTAATTAACTGGCCGATTCTGTAAAACTCGGCCTTGACTTGAGACGTTCTATCCAGGCACGCATGTTCTTATACTTGGAATCCACGGGGATCTGGAATCGCTCCAGCAGATCGATATTGGGCATATAGGCGATATCCGCGAGGCTAAATATCCCAGCCAGATATTCCCGTCCCTCCAATTCCCTTTCGATCCTGTCGAAACACTTCATGATCTCCGCTTTGGAGTGGTCAATGAGTTTGACGTCCCTTTCAGCTTCGGGCTTGCGGATTTCATGGATGATCTCAACGAAATGGGGGTTGAAGTTTCCGTCCCTAAAATCTTCCATAAGTCGTGCCCGTGCTCGTCCTCCAGAGTCGGAGGGAAGAAGGGGGGGGTAAGGGTATTCGTCATTGAGGTATTCATTGATGATAGTGGAGTCGTAGACAATGAAACCCTCGTCGTCCAGGGCCGGGACCTGGCCAAAAGGGTGAATTTTCAAATAGTCGGGATTCTTTTGTTCTTTTTTTGCGAGATCAACGTCAAGTCGCTCGAATTCCAATCCCTTCTCGATCAGAACAATCCTCACCTTGCGGGAGTTGGTCGATTTGGGAAAATGATAAAGCTTGATCATGAGCCTGAAACCTCCTTGGAATAGAAACAGTTATTTTTATATACATAGCACAAGCTACGGTCTGCTTGCTATATGCTATGCCTATTTTTCACTTAAGGTGACCGGACGCCACTCTTCTCCAACTGGACTTTTGAGCTTTGCAAAATAGGCGGTGAGATGATATATACCCAACTATCTTTAGGTAGGAAGATGAAGAATGCTTAAATCGGTGGTTGTGTTTAGCCAACCCGGCTGAGGGCCTTGTCAGAGAGAGAAAGAGTTTCTTTCTCAAAAGGGGATTTCCTTCGTAGACAAAAACGTGCGCGAGGATCAGGCGGCATTGAAAGAACTTCTTGCCCTGGGTTATCAGAGTACCCCGGTTACGCTGATCGACGGCAATGCCATTGTTGGTTTTGATCAGGCTAGGATTGAAGAGCTATTGGGTTTATAATTCCGTGTCTAATTTCCTTTTACCTGAGATCTCCAGTCTGAGGAGCTAAGCATCCTTCCGGTGATCCCTTTCGATTCGTCAGACCCAAGAAAAACGAAGATATCCGTAACCGATTCAGGCCTGCTGCCTTGGTAGCCAGTGAGTCTTGTCGCTACATAGCCGGGCTCCACGGAGTTGACCCGGATGTTATAAGACCTCACCTCGGCGGCTAGGGTCTGAGTGAATCCTTCGATCCCCCACTTCGATACAGCGTAGGCGCCGAAGTTGGCGTAGGCCCCCCGGCCGATTGAAGAGGAGAGGTTGATGATGGAGCCGCTCTTCTGACGTATGATTATGGGAAGGACAGCCTTAGTAACCAGGAAGGGTCCACGGAGATTGACGGCGATCGCATAGTCCCACTTTCTCACCTCCAGCTCCGCGATCGATGCCGGTCGCGTCATAACCCCGGCGTTGTTGACCAAGATGTCGATCCTCCCGTAGCTCCTTTCGGTCTCCTTTATGAGTTCCTTAACCGGCTCTTCAACCGAGACATCACACACCCAAGCGCGGCATTCTCCCTTTAGCGCTTCAATCTCCTGTGCCGTCTCCTCGATTTCGGAAGCGGTCCGTGCGCAGATAGCCAGCCTTGCCCCTTCGCGGGCATAGGCCAGGGTGATGGCCTTCCCGATACCCCTTCCCCCTCCGGTGACCAGAGCGACCTTGCCTTTTAATTTCATCGTAATTCCTAACTTTGTATTTCTCTGCGGAGCATCGCGCCCAGGTCGGGGAGTCGGCTATCGATCGGGACCTCCGAGCCCACGATGGTTTCGAGATTTGTGTTGGCAAGGCATCGCACGCTTTCTACCTCTCTTATTCTAAACTTTAGTCATTCTCCCACTGATTGGCGGGGGTTGGCTGACGCCCGGCATCCACTCTACATCCTTGCGCGGGCCATGGCCTTTGATGAAAAACCTGGCCTTACCCATTTTTTCTATCTCGATCTCCAGGACATCGCCGTCGTTGATGGGACCCAGCCCCTCGTGATAGGTCCCCGTGGCTATCACGTCTCCAGGCTGCAGCTGGACCAACCTGCTGACCCAGGCTATCTGTTCGGCGATTTTGTGGGCCATGTACTGGGTGTTGTAATTCTGCCTCACTTCCCCGTTGACCCAAGACTTCACCACGAGGTTATGAGGATCGGGAATCTCGTCCTTGGTGGTGATCCAGGGACCACAGGGCCCATAGGTGTCTTGTCCCTTGGGAACGAACTGGGTGCGCCGGGTCATTCCTCTGGCGGAGATATCGAAGAAGGGTATGTAGCCGAAGAGATAGTCCATGGCCTCCGCCTGTTGGACGTTCTTTGCTCTCTTGCCCATGACAAAGGCTAACTCTGCCTCTGGTTGGTAGACTAGGACCGGGGGGATGTCCAATAGCTCTACGGTGCCTTCCGGACCAACCAGCTCTGGGGCCTTGTAGAAGTACTCGTTGGGCAAGTGATCCACGCTCCGGTCAGGTCTGTCCAGGTAGTTGACGAAGGCTGCCAGGCACTTGCTGGGTCGGGGGATGGGTGCTAGGAGTTTAACGCTGCTCAAAGGAACCCCGCTTTCCCGATCTACGATCCGCTCAAACTTCCGCCGGTAGCGACGGAAATTTTCTATGATATCTTCAATCACTCTCTGGGGCCCTTTGGCTCTACGAGAGGTGATTGCCCCACTCACATCCACCACATGATTTTCGTCTTTTAGTACCCCAATCCTGTCGTCATTGAAACGAAGAAGTTTCAAATTCAATACCTCCTAACCTTCAATTATAGATTATTATCATATCCTGCGGCTTGCCGCGGGCACAAAGCCGATGGGGTTTCCAAAGGGGAGAAGCGGCAGCTCTCCCCTTTGGTCGACCGCGGGGTCCAAACCCCGTGGTCGATATAACTTGATCGGCATCTACCGACCGTTGAAAAAGGCCCATCTGCCACAGCCTGCCGACTGCAGGCGTTGTAAGATAACGGCTCTCGACGCGCTTGGGGATTTTTCCCGCTCTAAGCGGGGCGGCTCCGACGCACTTCCTAAGTACGCCTCCGCTCGTCGGTTTCTCGCGCGTCTTGCATCTGGGACCCTTTTGACCGACCTGAAAAGAGAGTTTTTGTGACACCCTGTCTATAGTTGTACCAGTGAACTTTAAAGTCAATCGAGTCAATCAAGTCTTTAGCCTAAACCCGTCCATTTTGTCAAAGTGGGGTCCATTTTCCTCTTTCTTACTCTTCCCAAATTCACAATATTGGTGTAAGGGCAAGTAATATGCTTTTGATTAACAATCAAGAAGTGGAAAAGCTCCTCGATATGAAGAGCTGTATTGAAGTACTGGAGATAGCTTACGAGGATCTACTCAAAGGGGATGCGGTCTATCGGCCACGGCTGGATGTGTGGGTTCCCTGTGAACGGTCGGATGGTTACTACCGTTGGGGGAGCATGGAAGGGGCGAGTCGAAAGCTTGGTGTCTTTGCCATTCGGATGAAATCGGACATCGTTCATTGGCCCGATAGAAACACAGAGGAGAAGTATTGCATCCGGCCCGGAACGTTTTGTGGCCTGATCATGCTCTTCAGCGTGCGCAACGGAGAGCCTCTGGCCATTATCAACGACGGATTATTGCAGCACATGCGCGTCGGCGGATGCGCAGGATTAGGCGCCAGATATCTCTCACGGTCAGACGCCTCTGTGGTCGGGATCTTTGGCTCCGGTGGTATGGCCCGCAGCTATCTCATGGCCTTCAACGAGGTGCGCAAGATTCAAAAGGTCAAGGTCTATAGCCCTACCAAAGGCCATCGAGAGGCCTATGCCGAGGAGATGAGCAAGAAGCTCAATCTGTCGGTGGAAGCGGTCGATAGTGCGGAATCCGTTGTTCGAGGTTCCGATATCGTTGCTGCCTGCACGGACTCCACCCGCGTCGTATTCGATGAAGCGGCATGGCTCAAGGAGGGGGCCCATATCACTTGTGTGCGCGCCTGTGAGATCGGGCCGAAAGTGGTTGAGCGCTGTGATCTCTCCATAAAGCTCGGGAAAAATACAGTAGAAACCATGGACGAAGGAATGATCCGACTTCATGGAAATGTTGGATACATAGCCGGTCAGCCTGAAGAGAAGGAGCGTATTCCCAATCCGGTAGTGGACAATTACCGAGGGGATTTCTTCCACTATTTTATGGAACTCAAGGCGGGAAAGGTTGCCGGGCGGACCGATCCGCGTCAGATTACCTTTTTCATCAATGCCGGGACGCAAGGACTCCAGTTCGCCGCCTGTGCCGGCAAGGTCTACCAACTGGCAAAGGAAAAAGGGCTCGGTCGTAAGCTTCCTACTGAGTGGTTTTTGCAGGATATTAGAGATTGACTCCAGGAAAGCTCAGGTGGAACAGACATTTGAAAATTGCCGCCCGCGCTTTCACCGTTCCGAGTTGGGAGTTAATCCAAAACCCGATACACGGAACTAGACACTATCCTTACCCCGGTAGGACTAATATCTACGCTTGAATTTCAAAACTATTCTTGACGTTATCCTGTACATTATTTATACTGCAACAAAAGGAGGCAGTATGGCTATTTCGTCCAAGGATATCATTCCTCTGACGCGGGCGCGGGCAAAGCTTTCCGAGCTTTGCGAAGACGTCCGGCGAGAGCATGGAGAGAAGATTCTTACGAAGAACGGGGAAAGTTGTGCGGCGCTGATTGACGCGGAGCGTCTCGATTACTACCACCAACTGGAGCGGGAGCATATACATCTCACGCTGCTTCAGGAGGCAGTTCGTGGTGTCAAGGAGGTCAACGCGGGTAAGCTTTTGACCGCGGCCAAACTCAAGGCCCGGTATGGCCGGTAGGGTTCGGCCGCTTTTTACCGAAAATTTCGTTGCCAATTTAGACTCCGTCCGCTTATTCTTGGGACCCGAGGGCCGATCTGCCTTTCAGCGGCTTCTTGGCCGCCTTTTCGATAATATCGTGCCGACTCTGTGCCGATTCCCGCGCTCGGGTCGTTCCTTCCCAAACCACGCTGTTCGGTCTCTAGAAGCTCAAGTCTTGTTGGATCGTCTTAGGGCCGTGTTTCGCAAGGGAGATGATCTCCGAGAGTTTGTTGTAGATGATTACCTCATCCTCTACCTGCTCAGGCGAAACCGGCTTTATTTTCTGGCCATCAAACATCACCGCCAGCTATCCTTTGATTTTCTGCGTTTTTGGCCGTAGAAGGCCTAAGACCAGGAGCCACGAACGCGTTTCACGAGCACGGGTTTCGTAGTTTCTTCATCCTTCATCCCTTCCCCTGTTGCCTCATGCCTGTTGCCTTCTTAATGATTTTGCCCTATTTTATCCGAAACTAACTTCGGCTGGGTCACCCGATCCGGTCACATGCTTACTGGCTCTCCCCAGCCGGGCGTTATGCTTTTTAGACTGCTGATGAAATTTGAGAGAGAGTTTTTAGTTACAACTTTCGTTCTGCCCTTATTTCCGAGGATAGTGCAATGAGAAGGGGCCCGGTCCTTTGTTGATAGTAAGGAATACGCTATGGATAGACAATTGGCCGTATCTGTATAATAAGACCTGGGTCGTTTTCATCGGCGTATATTGGGTGAACTCCATGCTAAAAACCCGTGATCTTGATAACTCACTCTGCAAAAGACTCGACCTCCATCACACGTTAAACCATGATGGCACAAATAAAGACCTGCCCTATTACTTAACACTCGCGTCTCAATATGGGTGAAACATGAGCAAACTTACTGCATATAATAACGTCACCGTTCCTTCCTTTATGTATGGAACCGCCTGGAAGAAAGACGCCACCGCTTATCTGGTTCAATTAGCCGTGTCTTCAGGCTTTAGGGCCATTGACACGGCCAATCAGCTCATTCATTACAATGAGGCCCTTGTTGGTGAGGCCCTGCTTGCACTCGCCAACAAAGGCATCAACCGGGAGACGCTTTTTCTGCAAACCAAATTTACATCTGTCGGGGGCCAAGACCATAGAACGCCCTATGATGCCTCTGCAGAT
>JAPUHZ010000107.1 GCA_027297485.1 Deltaproteobacteria bacterium | reverse complement strand
TATAGCCTCACCTCTCCGAAGCCCTGCCAGCATATTGACAAGATCTCGCTCTGCTTCCGGAACAAGTTTCCTGACATACTCTTGGTCCTCCGGATTCGTTATTCGTAGGCAAATAAACGTCCCGCATTGTGAGAGAACCGTCTCAGACAATTCATGGGGGCGCTGGCTGACAACCATGATGCCAACTCCGTACTTCCGACCCTCCTTGGCTATCCTTTCCATTGATTGCCGTGCACCTTCGAACTGAACATCGGTCTCCCGTCTTATATAGGCGTGAGCTTCCTCGCAGACTACCAGAATAGGAAACTCGGCATATCGGGGATTCCAGTAGTTGAACTCGAAGGCCAATCTTCCGATCTGTGCCGTCACTGTTGGGCGGACATCGAAAGGGACAGGACTAATATCGATTACCGTAATTGGTGACCGAGGCGTTCCTAGACCTACAAAATCTCTTAGAAGTCCTTCCAAAGTGCCGGAGGTATTTCTCAAACGGGGCTTGAGGAGAAAATCGTAGCGAACATCGTTCAACCGGCTATCTAAGCGCATAAGGAAGTTGTCGAAAGCCCCAGTCAGCGGCCCCTTAATTGGTTTCCCCGTGCTGGGGCTTATCACCATCCCATTCTGTTCCTCTATGGCGGCACGGACCTTTCCGAGATCGAAAAAGACTGGTGTGTCTAATGTTGTCCGCTCCAGACCGAGCGCATTGCCTTCCTCTGTTCTCAGCCTGTTTAAAGCATCGCGAAATACAGCAATCTGATTATGAGCGGTAGACTCCGTCCGATCGATGAGCAAATCACATAGTTCGGCGTATGTCATCAACCAATACGGCATTTCCAGTTCTACAGCGTTGATGAACCGAGCCTGCTGGCCGGTGAAGGCGGCCCGGTACTCGCCGTGTAAGTCGAGAAGGACAATATGCGCCCGAGGCATCAGCCCCACTGCCTTCTGAAGAAGGGAAGCTATCGTCCATGATTTTCCAGCACCCGTCTGCCCGAGAACGGCGCAGTGACGACCGAAGAGGGGCGAGGGATCAAGATGGACCCGAAGCTCCGAGCTTGATGACAGCGTCCCTATATCATAGCCGCGATCCTGAAAGCGCCGGAACATCTGGGCCAGTTGAGCCCTCCCTATAGCATGAACATCTGCACCGGTAGTCGGGTAAACCGAAATCCCTCTTTCGAACTCCCCTTGATTATTGAGCGACCCGACAGGTACCAGCTGAATCGTGCGGATTGCAGTCGGCTCTTGAAGCTCTTCTGTAGCTCCTTCACCCAAATGTGCAGGCGGAAGCTTTTCGCGTTCTGTCATCCGTGCGACCATTGCGATGATGGACAAGTTTCCCTGCTCAACGCGCACGTAGGATCCCAGGCGCCCCACCACGATATCCTCATCGCCAATCGTGATGCTGGGAGTTATTCCTTCTTCTTCCTCTTGGAGATCGGCTAAGAATACAGACCCTCGTACGTCTATGATATGACCGATGAGGCTCGACAAGTCTTCAGCCATTGCTCACCTCTTTAGATAACCATTCAAAGCTCCACACTTCGGGGACCCCAGGACCATCTTTTTGGTAAAGGACACACCTAGTCTCCGTAGCGATGATGACGTTATTAAAGGTCTTCCAGTGATTAAACTCTGGGTCGTTGAGATTCTGGGCGAGGATAATGAGTGTAAAATTTGACCTAGCTCGTGCGGCTTCAAGGATTGGATTCACGTGCGTATCCCGCATTCCATAACCGACGCAAATCAGACGACTTAGCAATTTTGACTTGTCATTCGTCAGGACTCCGCGGAATTCCGACCAAATAGTCGCATAGGGCTCGAGTCCAGTGTCCTGTCCTTTCCTGTAGTGTGGAGGAATCATCAATAGACGTCCACCATTGGGAATAGGTTCCTCTGGTCTGCCCCGTCGGACATTTCCACCGGTGTCAACGTACCACCCCATCGACCCATGAAGCTTAAATAGATTCAGGATGCCCCGCTTCGGATCAACAATGGGTTTTCCCTTTCGTCGGTCTGGAAGCCCGATCCGGTAATCAAAGCTTTGGGCAAGGAAAAAAGTTTTGTTTACCCCGCAATAGCCGTCAGTCAGCAGTACCGATGCTTCATCAGCTGCACGCTCGACAAGTGGGTCGTAGTTAAGGTTAAAGACGGGGACTCGCCGGTCGCGGCGCGACGATAAGCCCCGGACCAGTGAGACGTGATGGTCGAGGGGAGGATTTCGGCTTTTAAATTGCTCTGCAATCGCAGACGCTACACGTTGTCGAAGAGAGAGTTTGCCATCCGTGACTTCGTCCGAACGATCTAGCGCCTCTTCCAACCCAAAGGAGCCTCTATCAATCTGCTGTTGAATCAATTTCTGATCATCCTTGGGGAGGTGCTTCTTCACTGCGTCCCAAAGCTGGCCCGCTAACGGGTAACCCTCGCCGTCCAGATACGACGATCCCGCTCCCAGAAGGAAGCCAACGTTTTTGGAGTGTATCTGTTGTTTCAGCTTTTTAAGTAGATCTTCTGTGAATGCCATCTGGGTTCGGGATAGCCGTGTTAGCAGTCTGTGAGGCCGCGTGGGCTAACGCACCAATCAGGGGATCAAGTCTTGTATCTTGTATTTCTCAGGCCTGACCTCCCTCACAATTCACTAGCACACCAGTCAAACTTACCACACCTTCCAATTCAATTTTGACCCTGTGAGGAGAAGGGATCAAGTCTGCTCTCGACTCTTTATTTTAGCGAACCTGCCGGCCGGGGTCGAATCTTTACGTTTCAGTTTTACCGAATCCACGCCTGATACCTAACAAACTCTTCCTTTAAAACAAATGGCCCCGGCGGCCTGGTCAATGCATTCCCGGGCCTGACCTTCTCTGGGTCACTTCCCTCAGGTGATGGACTCTATAAATGGCTCTCTATAGAGGTCCGTAGTCTATCCCTACTGCGAAAGGATTGTCAATTTCAAAACTTTTGTTGAGCCAACCCCGGCTGCGTCCACCGATTCCAGCATGGTGCCCGATCAACGATGGTTTTTAGCTCCAAAACTCTCTTATAAGTGGGGTGTTTGGATA
>JAPUHZ010000106.1 GCA_027297485.1 Deltaproteobacteria bacterium | reverse complement strand
GTTCCTTCGGAAATTCGCTATTTTGGTTACGATGTCCACCAGGAGACAGTCGTAGAGTGTGGCAGCCTCAGCAGGGGTGAGATAAGGACTAAGACGTGTTTTTACAAGCCCCGTTAATGGCTCCTTAGCCATTACCACGAGAGCCCGACCTTTCCTTTGCTTGCTGTCACTGCCCTTTTTCAAGCCGTTACCTCACACGAGTTCAAGAGACCCCGTAGGTATTGCAGCATTCGCACGAATCAACGCCCTTAAAGTTAGCGATTTCGGTTCCTTCATTTACCGTCACACCCATTAGTGAGAATTCCTACTTGTTTTACCTAGCTCAAAACCCTGTATTCTAGATTGTTTCTATCGATTACGCTCCCCCAGAGCCCTGTCCTACGCTCAGGTGGAGCCTTTTAGGCGAACCCCGCAGGCGGAGTGGGTCTCACGGAGGCGGGCGAGCCGTTGTCTGGACTCCAGACTCAAGGCTCCTCTGATCTCTCGAGCACCTCTATTAGGAATTCGTCTTTGAAACTTTGCCACGGTGAAGCCGAAAATCACCTCAACTTCCAGGTGACTCTCCAACGGAAAAATATAGACTCCTAAAGTCTATAATGTCAATAGGACCTTTTTCAGCCGAGAGAATTTCTTCCTCTTCACACCGATGTTGGTTGAGTCGGTGACCGGTACGTTGGAATTCAAACATATTATACATCCTATTCGCCTAGAGGCCTCTAATTCGAGCAGCGTGAAGTACGGCAGTAACCGTCATGCTGTCCAGTATCTCGCTGGCAAGAACCATCTCGAGGGCTTGTTCAAAGGGAAATGGGCGAATCTCGATAAACTCGGTTTCGTCTGGATCAAGTTTCAACTCTACTAGATCTTCACCGATGAAAAGATGGGCGGTCTCGTCCATGACGCTTTTGCTTGTGTGATAAGTTGAGAGCCATGTGAGCCGACCCGCCTGATGCCCGACCTCCTCCCCCAATTCTCTCTGGGCAGCCTCCTCGATTGTTTCGCCGCGGTGCACACCTCCAGTGGGCATTTCCCACGTAAAGCGTTTCGCCACGTAGCGGTACTGTTTGATCAGGAGGACGGTGCTTGCATCCACAAAGGGAAGCACCCCAACGCAATTTCCACAGGTCACAACCCCGTAAATACTACTTCGCCCGTCCGGGAGTATCACTTGATCCTCCCTTAGAGAAAGCCATTTATTAGAATAGATTTTACGGCTGGAAGATGTCTTCCATGGAACTTCTGCTAGGTTCTTTTGCTTTTTCACACTTATTCCCTCCGTAGCAGATTTAAAGAGTCCGTTGAAAAAGGTCCATCTGGGCTTTCATGGTTTCGGGTTTTGAGTTCCGTGTCTCGAGTCAACCTGGAACCTTGAGCGGTCAACGCTCTTAACCATAAATGTTTGATCGTTGTGTAAAATATCTTACGGCCTTAAGGCTTAGGGAAGAGAGGGGATATCGTTCTAAAGAAGAAGGCGAGAACCAGCGCCAGCTAGAATGTGGCAGTCGGATTTTGTTGGAATTAGAACGGACAAAAGCAAAAAGTGGCGCTCGAATCCTGCGATAGGTAATGCTGTGGCGGAACTCTCCAATTTGAGAATGAGGTCCCATTTGTTCGGCCAGGCCGTTTAGATGACGGGCCAGAGCGGCTCTCACGGATTCCCCTTTTTTTCTCTCACCGCCGGGGAGCTCCCACAACCCCCCAAGGATTCCGCCCTTGGGTCTCCGGCGAAGGAGTATTTTCCCGTTCTTCTCAATCAGCGCGAGGGGCCAGTCGATATTTTTGATTTCCTTCTTTTCCAATGATAGCCGCTTTAGGTCAAAGCGTCCGGACTTGTTGGCCGGACAGAGTCCGGCTACAGGACATGTAGGGCATCTCGGATCTTTGGCAAAACAGGTTGTCGCCCCCAACTCCATAAGCGCTTGATTAAAGTCGCCAGGTCGAGAGGGTGAGACCAGTTGCCTGCCGACCTCACGCAGATCCTTTTCTCTTTTGGGGGCAAAGAGCCGTACTAGGACACGCCGCGCATTTCCGTCTAAAGCCGGATAGGCTTGATTGAAAGCAATGCTCATCATGGCACCTGCCGTGTAAGGTCCCACTCCCGGTAAAGCGCAGAGCGCATTGAATTCCCGTGGAACTTTTCCCCCATGATCACGGACAATTTTCCGCGATGCCTTTTTTAAGTTCTCCGCACGGCGGTAGTAGCCGAGTCCGGACCACAGAGCCAAAACTTCTTCTTTCGAGGCAAGATCCAGGGCCTCGATCGTTGGAAAAGCCTTTATGAACCGGTGGTAATAGGGGAGGACGGTCTTTACTTGGGTCTGCTGGAGCATGGTCTCGGCAATCCAGATAGCATAGGGATTCCGTGTTCGACGCCACGGAAGATCACGCTGGGTTTGATCGTACCAGTGCAGCAGGTTGCGCCGGATTGGATAAAAATTTGCAGTGGACATGAATGAAGTTGAATAAGATCTCAGCTATAAGAGATACTTTAGTCGAAATTAGTTCAGTTATGAAGGGAACCCCTCCGAGATCATGTTAGCCATTGTTTTGAGCCTGCTCACTTCTTTCTGCTTTGCCTCGGCCAGCCTCTTCGCCCAGAGGGGGCTGTACCTTCTCTCTACCCCTTGGGGAGTTTAGATTACCTTGGTTGCCAACAGCGTTTTTTTGTTGGTCCTTCACGTGCTTCTTCATCCGGAGGCCCCGATCCTGATCGCGACCAATCTCCTGTTCGTATTGATTGGACTCTTTGTTCCGGGGGTCACTCGAATTCTGATCTTTCGCGGCATCCGAAAGATGGGCACCTCGATGACCGCCACGGTAGTGAACGGGACCCCGATGTTCGCTACGCTACTGGCGATCATCTTTCTCCGTGAGCGTCCCGGCCTCCTAGTCCTCTCCGGGATCGGCCTGATTGTGGGCGGATTGATGGCGCTCTCCCTGAGGGGGGAGAAGAGATCCCGGAGGCAGACAGAACTTCTGTATCCTTTGCTTGCCTCTTTCCTCTTCGCGTCGAAGGACGTCGTGGCCCGCTGGGGGTTAGCTGCCGCCGGGCAGCCGCTCCTGTCAGCAGCGATCACCGTTACGACTTCGATTCCGGAGGTATTCCTAATCATCCGCTACGCCCAAGGAGAAAAATTTGTCTTGCCGCCCCTGCGGGTGTTCCTTTGGTTCGTGGTCTCGGGCCTCTTCACGGGTGGCGCCTTTCTCTTCATGTTCCTCGCCTTGCATATGGAACGGGTCTCGGTCGTTTCACCAATCGTGAACAGCTACTCGGTTTTTGTTCTTTTGCTTACCCCGCTTATGGCCCGGCGGATCGAGAGGGTTACCCTTCGCAAGGTAGTAGGGGCGATTGTAGTCGTGGCAGGGGTCTTTCTGATTTCCATTGGCAGGGATTAAATTATTTGAAGCATGTAGGGAGATTCTTGTGAAAGAATTCACCGATGTCTCCATCTGATTATGTCAATTCCCCCACTAATTTAACACTAAAAGCGTTATTTCTAAATGGTACTACCACTGTTATATTCAGCTGTTACCTGTATATTTCCAAGTTATAGAATAGATCTTCTAATAGGGAGGCTGAGGGTTCCTGTTCCTTAGGTTGGGTGGTCGAGGGTCTCACAAATTTTCTTTATGTCGTTCCAGTCATAGTCCTGGAGCATTTTGACCGGTCTTTGCTGTGACTTTTCTGCTAACAGATTTAGTCTATGGATTCGGTCTTCGGTGCTTGGGTGTGTGGAGATATACTTGAGGAAGGCTGGTGTAGCTGGACTTTCCTTCCTGAGCAATTCGAAGAATGCGATCATCCCCTTGGGGTCAATATTTGCGTCAAGAATCATTCGCATCCCCGCCATATCTGCTTCCTCCTCATTGAGGCGACTATATTGCAGCATGCCGACTATGCGGGCGGCTTCTAGGCCATAGGCCGTCGCGCCGCTCACATCACCTGTCAAAGCAGCTAGAAAAAGGCCGGTAGAGACGTGGTGAATCAAGGCGCGTGTGGAGTGGCGTTGGAGGATATGCTGCAACTCATGGGCCAGAACACCGGCTAGCTCTTCCGGAGTTCGGGTCTGCTCTAGTAGCCCGTGAAATAGCACGATGTATCCGCCGGGGGCAGCAAAGGCATTGAAGATAGGACTGTTCACTACGATGACGTGAAACTTATAGGGTGATGTCGGTAATGGAGATGTCAATACTTTGATGATCTCATGGATTACCTGAGTGCGAGCTGGGTCGGTGCAGCGGGTACCCGGTGGGGCTAGCTGTTCGACAACGGAGCGACCAAGGTGTTCCTCCCATGAGACAGGGACACGGGACGCCGCTAACGTCGCCAGGGCAGGGAAGCCCCAAAGATAAAAGATAACCGTAATCGCGATGATGGATAAAGCTGCCAACAGGGTTATCTTAGCCCTTGTCCTGCGGTGGGCAGGATTGTGAAACTTTTTAGCCAGATTGAGCGCCATCCGATGCAGGTTAGTAAGGAAGGTGGCGTCCGAAACCAACAGCACCTCGGCAAACTCCCCACCTCGCTCCAGGCGCACTTGTTCTCCGGCGTAGAAGCCCTGGGTCTGGTGGATCTCTTCATAAGGCCACCACAACGTTTCCCCCTTTTCGGTGGTGACGTGTAGGCCAAGTCGCATGATGCGGATCGTGACCCGTTGGCGGGCAGCGGTCCGCCCGTCAAGGTAATACCCTTCCCAGTCAGTTTGTATTTGCGTCATACGGCAATAGTGTGCGTGTATTGAGGTGAGGCGCGCTTAGCCTAGCCGAGATCAAAACCCGCGTCCAGATCGAAAAAGCTAGCTAGCCCTTCCCCGGTGGCGGAGGCCAACTGCGCTTCTTGTTCGATGCCAGCGATATCGAGTTGCTGCTCAAGTGTTAAATACCTGAAGGCGAACCGGATGTTTCTGACTGTGACCCATGCCCAGCCTATGCCGAAGGTTACAACCAGCAAGAGTAAATTCCCTAGCTTCAGAAGGAGGAGGCGGTCCCCCGTCACCGTGGAGTGGAAGCGGGCGCTGGCAAAGGAGGTGTGATCCCAGAAGTAACGGTGCTTTTTTGCAGCAAACCAGAACCAGCAAAGGCCCAGGGTTGGGATCGTCAGTACAAGGGCGAGTAGAAAGCTACCGAAGAGGTCCCGTCCGCGTCCGTCAAATTGGAACTTCTCGTTGCCGAAAAAGGAATGGGACGCCATGAATGCATATTTCTTGGTTGCGAAGATCGGATAGTAAAGACCAAGTGTAATCGTGGTGAGGAGCGAACCCCCAAGGAAGAGCTTGAT
>JAPUHZ010000105.1 GCA_027297485.1 Deltaproteobacteria bacterium | reverse complement strand
CACAGGACCAACTGCACGGTAACCTTCAAGGGGGCTGCATAGGTCATGCCCCGTTGGTGGCATTCTTCCACATCGTACTTCGGCTCCCCAAGACCGTAGCTCACGAATTCAAGAGAGGCCGTTTCATTGAAGTCTTTAATGGGAAAAACAGACTTAAAGACTTCTTGAAGTCCGACGTTCTTTCGCTGGTTCGGCGCGATATTTTTTTGTAGGAAGAAGTCATAAGAGTTCTCCTGGATTTCGATGAGGTAGGGCATATCAATGACTTTCTTGATCCTACCAAAATTGCGGTGAAACCTTAAATTATGGGCCACTTGAAATGCCATGAGTGCTCCTCTTTGCTAACAGTTTTTAGCTTTTATTTGTTGGTAGTTAGCTCTTATCCTGCCATTTGGTGGAGAGTAAGCAGGGACTAAAAACTAACAATTAAAGACCAATGGCTATTTGATCTCGACTTTGCCTCCCACCTCTTCGACCTTCTTCTTGACCGTCTCCGCCTCCTCCTTGGAGACACCCTCCTTGATTGGCCTTGGGGCGCTATCCACCAGATCCTTTGCCTCTTTCAAACCCAAACTGGTGAGTTCGCGCACCACCTTAATGACCTGGATCTTCTTTTCTCCAGTCCCGGTCAGGATCACGTTGAATTCAGTCTTCTCCTCTTCAGCCGCGGCAGGGCTGGCCTGAGCAGCCGCAATGGCCACTGGCGCCGCAGCGCTCACCCCCAATTCGTCCTCCAACTCCTTGACCAGCGCTGCTGCGTCCATCAGCGTCATGTTCTTGATGTAGTCCTTCACCTGTTCTCGATTCACTTCTGCCATAGGTCCTCCCCTTCTGCTAAATTTCAGATCAAATTATATCGACCACGGGGCTTGAAACCCCACAATCAACCAAAGGGAAAAGCTGCCGCTTCTCCCCTTTGGAGACCCCATCGGTTGTGTGCCCGCGGCAGGCCGCGGGGCATGCTGACATTTTACTTACGATTCCGACTTCCCTTTACGCAATGTTTCCATAAGTCTTACTACCCTTGCCCCCGGCTCTTGGATTAACCGAAGGAGCTGAACTGCCGGCGCTTGCATGAGAGCGAGAAGCTTGGCCTGTAGCTCGGGCCGACTCGGCATCTGGGCCAAAACCTTGACCTTGGCCTGATCCATAAACTCGCCCTCTAACAGCCCTCCCTTGATTGTCAGTTTATCGTTCCCCTCGATAAACTTGACCAGGGCTTTAGAGAGAGTCACCGGATCCTCATAGCCAAAAACCCATCCGATTGGACCCTCGAGGAGACGGTCCAGAGAGCCATAGACGCTATCCTGCAGGGCACGCCGCACCAAGGTGTTCTTGATCACCTGATACTCTCCTGATGCTTGACGGATCTCCCGCCTGAGGCGGGTCATCTGGGCTACGGTGAGACCTCGATATTCGGTAACTATAGCCATTTTAGCCGCTTTGAACTTTTCCTGGACTGCTGCGACCCTCTTGGCCTTTTCCTCTTGATTTAAACCTCTCGTCGCTAGCTCAACCATTCCGTTCTCCCTTGGCTCACACTGCCATCGCCCGCACCTGAGACGGATCGACTTTAACCCCTGGCCCCATTGTTGTGGAAAGAGTCACTCCCTGAAGATAGTTGCCTTTAGCAGAAGCGGGTTTGGCTCGCAGGATCGAGGTCAGCACGACCCTTGCGTTGTCCAAGAGTTTATCCGAGCCAAAGGAGATCTTGCCAATGGGCACGTGGACAATCCCCGCCTTATCGACTCTAAACTCAAGCTTTCCCGCCTTGATTTCCTTCACTGCCTTGGCAATATCAAGGGCCACGGTCCCGGTCTTGGGATTAGGCATCAAACCCCTGGGGCCTAAAATCTTTCCAATCCTGCCAACTGCCCCCATCATGTCCGGGGTGGCAACAGCCTTATCAAAGTCGACCCATCCTTCCTTGATTTTCTTGATAAGATCCTCGGCCCCGACGAAGTCGGCCCCGGCCTCCCTGGCCTCTTTGTCCTTCTCCCCCTTAGCGAAGGCCAGAACCCGCACCGGTTTCCCCGTCCCATGGGGAAGCATCACGGTCCCGCGAATATTCTGGTCTGCCTGCCTCGGGTCTACCTCCAATCGGACTGCTATCTCTACGGTCTCATCAAACTTTGCCCGGCCAGTTTCACGCACCAGACGGAGCCCTTCTTCCAACAGATACCTCTGTCCACGATCCACCTTGACCAGCACGGCCCGATAGGCCTTCCCTCTATGTTTCATCTCTCCCCACTTTTAGCCTTCAATTGTTAAACCCAAGCCCTTTGCCGTTCCCTCCACAGTCTTTTCCGCAGCCTCTAAGTCCTTAGCCGTCAGATCGGAAAATTTGATCTCAGCAATTTCTCGTAGCTGAGCCCGGGTCACCTTTCCCACCTTCACCTTGCCGGGCTCACCCGATCCCTTCTCAATCCCAGCCGCCTTCTTCAGCAACACGGAGGCCGGAGGGGTCTTAGTCACAAAAGTAAAGGAACGGTCCGCATAGACCGTCACAATCGCCGGGATGATCATCCCTTGCTGCGACTGGGTCGCAGCATTAAAGGCCTTGCAAAACTCCATAATGTTGACCCCCCGCTGGCCTAAAGCCGGCCCCACAGGGGGACTAGGATTTGCCTGGCCTGCTGGGATCTGAAGTTTGATCTCTCCGATAACCTTCTTAGCCATAAATAAGTTCTCAGCGATCAGCCGTCAATTCAAAACCCTGAAAGCTGACCGCTAACGGCTATTCTTTAGTTCCGCTCCACCTGAACAAATTCCAATTCCACCGGGGTGGCACGGCCAAAGATGCTGATTAGCACCCTGAGCTTCCCTTTGTCTGGCCGCACCTCCTCCACTACCCCATTGAAGTCGACAAAAGGACCATCAACAACCTTTACGCTTTCCCCTGCAGAGAAAATGACCCCCGGTTTAGGCCTAATAGCCCCCTCTTCCATCTGGCGAGTTATGCTTTTGACTTCTTCATCGCTGACCGAAGAAGGATTCGTAGTGCCTCCGACAAAACCGGTCACCTTTGGAGTCTCCTTAACGACGTGCCACGTCTCATTGTTGAGTTCCATTTGTACTAGGATATAACCGGGGAAGAACTTCCTCGAAAAAGTCTTCTTTTTCCCCTTGACCAACTCCACCACTTTCTCTACAGGGACCAAGATCTCGCCGAAGAAGTCCTGCATACCCAGGGTCTTGATCCTTTCTTCCAGGACCGCTTTAGCTTTCTGTTCGTACCCAGAAAACACATGCACCACGTACCAATTCTTTGCCATAAGGGAGAACCTATAAGAAGTTAGCTGGTAATGGCCTGAATGGCTCGGGTCAGGCCGAAATCTACTAATGCCAGGTAAAAGGCTATCATCAAAACAACAATTAAGACGACCAATGTCGCCGCATAGGTTTCTTTTCGGGAGGGCCAGTGGACCTTCTTCAACTCTTGCCATGCCTCCTTGAAGAACTCAACCGAGCGCCGAATGATCTCCTGAACTTTCTGTATCCATTCTTCCATGAGGGTGCCGAACGCGATGAGATGGCGGGTCAGGCAGGATTCGAACCTGCAACAACCGGATTTGGAGTCCGGCGCTCTAACCAGTTGGAGCTACTGACCCCGGGTTCTCCTTTACAGTTTGACCTCACGATGCAGGGTGTGTAGCCGGCAGAAAGAACAGAATTTCTTAAAGGCTAACTTGTCCGTAGTCTTCTTCCTGTTTTTCGTCGTCGTATAGTTTTTTCGCTTACATCGATCACAGGCAAATCCTATCAGGTCCCGCATGTTTTCTCCCTCTGCTTCACGCTACTCGATAATCTTGGTTACTACGCCTGCCCCCACCGTCCTACCGCCTTCCCGGACTGCAAATCTCAAGCCTTCATCCATGGCAATGGGGGTAATGAGAGATATCTCCACATTGATGTTGTCTCCGGGCATGACCATCTCGGTCCCTTCAGGCAATTTCACAACACCGGTCACATCGGTCGTGCGAAAAAAGAATTGTGGCCGGTACCCATTGAAGAACGGAGTATGCCTCCCCCCCTCTTCCTTAGTCAGGACATAGGCCTCGGCGTTGAACCGGATGTGCGGGGTAATACTTCCCGGCTTAGCCAAGACTTGACCCCTTTCGACATCCTCCCGTTTGGTCCCCCTAAGCAGTACTCCAATATTGTCCCCAGCTCGACCTTCGTCCAGAAGCTTGCGAAACATCTCTACGCCTGTAGCTACGGTCTTTTGGGTCTCCTTATAACCTACGATCTCTACCTCATTTCCTACACGAACGATACCTCTGTCTACCCGCCCTGTGACCACAGTACCTCGACCACTAATGGTGAAGACGTCTTCCACGGGCATGATGAAAGGTTTATCTACATCCCGCGCCGGCTCTTTGATATAGTTATCCACCGCATCCATCAACTTTAAAATGCACCCGCAGTTGGGACAGTCCTCTTTGCCGCAGCCGCATTCCAGCGCCTTCAGGGCACTGCCAATAATAATAGGGGTCTCATCCCCGGGGAACTTATACTTGGAGAGCAACTCCCTGACCTCCAACTCCACAAGCTCCAAGAGCTCCTTATCGTCTACCATGTCTGCCTTATTGAGAAAGACCACGATCGCGGGAACCCCGACCTGCCGCGCGAGCAGAATATGCTCACGGGTCTGAGGCATAGGGCCATCCGCCGCAGAGACCACTAGAATGGCCCCATCCATCTGTGCCGCGCCGGTGATCATGTTCTTCACATAGTCCGCATGACCCGGGCAGTCCACATGGGCGTAATGCCTTTTCGACGTCTCATACTCCACATGGGCTATGTTGATCGTGAGACCCCTCTCTTTTTCCTCCGGCGCCTTATCGATCTGGTCATAGGCCATGAACTTCGCCATCCCCTTTTTCTCCAGCACCTTGGTAACGGAGGCAGTCAAGGTGGTCTTTCCATGATCCACGTGGCCGATCGTACCGATGTTGAGATGGGGTTTCTTCCGCTCAAATTTCTGTTTACTCATTTCGTCCTCCTATTGGTCTGCCATCCGCTCGTTTTCCTACAAACCCTCTCAATTTTTTAAACGCCGACTCTGTGTGCCATGGTTCCAGGCAAAAGCCCAGGAGCGGGATTGAACCGCTGACCTCGTCCTTACCAAGGACGTGCTCTACCGGCTGAGCTACCTGGGCATGGAGCGGGAAACGGGATTCGAACCCGCGACCCCGAGCTTGGAAGGCTCGCGCTCTAACCAACTGAGCTATTCCCGCATGATGGTGGAGAGGGGAGGATTCGAACCTCCGAAGCCCTACGGCGGCAGATTTACAGTCTGCTCCCTTTGGCCACTCGGGAACCTCTCCTCCTCTACCGCGGTAGCCAATCCATAAAATAACAAAACAACCCACGCCTAAGGGCCTGTCTGCACTCAACTCGATCAGCAACCTGCGCTCTCGGTCTGGAGCTGGCGATAGGAGTTGAACCTACAACCTGCTGATTACAAATCAGCTGCTCTGCCATTGAGCTACGCCAGCTTTGACTGTGAAACAAATAATTTCACGGGCCAATGCAAAAATTTACCCACTCGCCCTCTAAAACTGGCGACAGAAAATCCCGCTTGGGAATAAAGTATCGACACTGAACCCTAAAGGCAAATGATGATGATGATGACTGCTTCCCTCTTTTACAATCTTATATATTACCCATTTTTATGGCCAGATGTCAATAATCCGTAACAGCTTATTTTACCGCACCCTCCGTCGATCTTACCCCCCGATCTCGAGCAATATTCACCTGACTCTCCTAAGCCTGGCCTTTCTGTCTGAGCAACTCGTACAGGAAAATCCCTCCCGCGACGGATACATTGAGGGAAGCTATTTTACCCCGCATCGGAATAGAAGCCAGAAAATCACACTCCCGCCGGATCAAGGGGCGAATCCCAGCCCCCTCAGCCCCCAAGACCACCACCAGTTTCTCAGGATAGACCCTCCCGTAGACACCTTCCTTCGCCTCAGCATCCAAGCCTCTGACCCCGTATCCCTTCTCTTTGAGCGTCAGGAGCGCACGCCTGAGATTGGAGACCCGACAGATCTTTAGATAGTAGACTGCCCCAGCGGAGCTCTTAACGACCGTGGGGGTCACCCCAACCGAGCGATCCTTAGGAATTATCACATGGCGGATCCCCACCCCCTCTGCGCTCCGCAAAAGCGCCCCGAAGTTGTGCGGGTCAGTCAACCCGTCCAAAACCAATATCCAGTCGTGCCGAGGCGAAGATGGGAGATCTTGGAGCAGGTTGGCAAAGAGGCCATAGGAGTAGGAATCCACTTTAGCCACAACCCCTTGATGTTTCCGACCATCGACCAAGCGATCCAACGCCTCGGACTCAAGGTAACAAACGGGCAGACCTTGGCGTCTAGCCTCTTTGTCGATCAAGTGCAAGGCAGCACGTTGGCGCCCCCGGGCAATCAGGACCTCGAACACCTCTTGAGGTGAGGCCCTGAACTTTTCCAGAACGGAATTGATTCCCAAGAGAAAGACAGCTCTTTTTTCCCCATCCACTGAAGCACCTGCTTTAGGAGCATTTTACAAAAAAAGAGGCACCGGATAACATGTCGCTACCGTGAAACGAACCCTCAGCACCTATATTGTTTCTGAGATCCTCCCCCCTTTTCTGTTAGGACTCTTGGCGTTCACCTTTGTCCTCCTGATCGCTCGCATTATAAGACTTGTTGAGCTGGTGGTGACTCGCGGGGTTCCCTTCCTCCAGATAGGTAAGCTCTTCACTCTAATCCTGCCCACTTTTTTAGAAATGACCGTACCTATGGCCCTCCTACTCGGAATCTTTCTGGGCCTCGGTAGGCTTTCCAGCGACCAAGAGATCCTTGCCCTAAAGGCCTCTGGAATCAGTCCTACTCACATCTTTCTGCCCATTGGGATGGTTGCCTTGTTCATCTCTTTCGTCACTCTACTGATAACCACCTTAGTACGACCTGCAGCCAATCTGGCACTAAAGAAAGAGCTTTACAACATCGCCAAGAGCCATATCGCGACGGCGCTGAGAGAAAAAGTCTTCAATGATGATTTTCCCGGTGTGCTCATCTACGTCGAAGAGGTGGTTCCGCCAGGAAATACCTCCCAGGGGGTGTTCATTGTGGACCGCCGTAAACCGGCAAGGGAAACCATCATCATCAGCAAGGTCGCCCTTTTCCTTTCCGACGAAGAGTCAAAAACCCTAAGCTTAAAGCTGTTTGATGGCACCATCCATGAAACAGAAAAAAACCGGCCGGGTTTCAGCCAGACCCGTTTTAATATCTACGATTTCAAGCTCGACCTTGAGGAAGCATTCAGCCCCACACGAAAGAAAGAGCGGGGACCCAAGGAGATGTCGCTCCGGCAATTACGAAGGACGATCCAGATTAAACAAGAAAAGGGCGTCAAACCTACCGCAGAGCTTATAGAGTTCCATCGGAGGTTCTCTTTTCCCTTCGCCCCCATGATTTTTAGTCTTCTCGGATTGGCCTTGGTCATGGTACCGACACGCTCGCACAGCGGCCGCTCATGGGGAGTTTTCTTGTGTCTTTGGTGGCTACTCGTCTACTATGGCCTGCTTTCCATAGGGAAGGCGCTGGGGGAGAGAGAGTTGATTCCCGCCGCCCTTGCCCTCTGGCTCCCCAATATTGTCGTGGGTCTATTCGCGGTCTACCTCTTCAGAAAGGCACTCAAGGAATCCCCGCTCTTGATCCCAACGAAGGTAGAAGATCTATTCTTATACTTAAAACAAAGACTCGCCAAATACAGGCAGAGAGATCATTAAGGTAACCTTGCAAAAAACCGGTCACATTACCTTGCCGCCGTTGGGAGGCATCTTAGACCGCTATCTGATACGCGGTTTCATGAGGATCTTTGCCATCAGTCTCTTGTGTACCATAGTCCTTTATCTCATCGTAGATTTTTTCGACCGGATCGACAACCTCCTGAAGGCAGGCACACCCTTATGGATCTCGATCAAATACTTTCTCTATAAACTTCCCCTTTTGACTTCCCGTGTCTTTGGATTTGCCGCCCTTTTCTCTACCCTCTTTTCCCTGGGAATGTTATCCCGAACCAAAGAAATTACGGCCATACGGTCCAGTGGTCTCAGTCTCCGCCGGATCTCGCTGCCCTTACTCCTGCTCGCTTTTCTGATCTGCATCTTCACCTTCTTCTGGAATGAGGCCTTAGTCCCAATCTTTACTCGCAAGTCCCAATACATCTACAAAACAGAAGTAAAGAAAAAACAGCTTCGGAGTCTCCTTGGAACCAACGATATCTGGATGCGCGGGGAGGGGACTTTCATCAACGTGGACCATTTTGATACGAAAAAAAATGTCCTGGAGGGTGTCTCCATATATCTCCTGAATCCAGACTTCAGCCTGAAAGGGCTTATCGAGGTCCCGTGGGCACGTTGGAATGGCACACGCTGGGAGGCAAGGGGAGGGGCGGAATGGCTCTTCCTTGCGGACGGCCAGATGACCCGAAGCAAACTTGATACCTCTCTACCCCTCTTGGAGACCCCGGAGGATCTCAGGCTTTTCGCTAGAAAACCCGATGAGTTCAGCTTCTTCGAACTCCAGAAACAAATTGCAGATCTCAAAGAAAAAGGAATCGATGCCACAGAATACGAGGTCGATCTTCAGGTCAAGATGGCGCTTCCATTGGTCTCCCCTCTCATGGTCTTCCTGGCCATCCCCTTCGCCCTCAGACACGGACCGCGAGGAGGAATAGCCCTTAGCTTCGGTCTCACCATGCTGATCGGCTTCGGTTATTGGTCTGTCCTAGCCTTCAGCATCTCTCTGGGCCACAGCGGGGCCCTACCACCCTGGGTTGCGGCTTGGCTTGCTAATCTAACCTTGGCCCTGGTCGGACTTTTCTTTTTTACCGCTGAGGAATAAAAACCACCCCTAAGGGACCAGGGCCATCCCCCTCAGCCCTTCAACCTCGGGCCATCCATACATTAGATTCATATTTTGCACCGCCTGGCCCGCTGCTCCCTTAACCAAGTTATCAATAGCGGTGATCACTACAAGACGCCCCACGCGGGTATCCTGTCGGAATCCAATGGCACAGTCATTGGAACCGCGAACCTCCTTGGTCTGAGGAAAAGACCCCGAAGGGAGGATGCGAATGAAAGGATCTTGACGATAAAAATCTTTGTAGATCTTGGCGAGTTTTTCCTCCCCTAGAGATTTTTTGAGCTCAACGTAGATCGTAGACAGGATACCCCGGCTCATGGGAACCAAATGAGGTGTAAAAAGGACCGTGACTGGTTTTTTAGCGATCCGGCTCAACTCCTGCTCGATCTCAGGTGTGTGTCGATGGACGCCCACATGATAGGCCTTGAGGTTTTCGTTGACTTCACCGAAGGAAAGCTCCACTGCACTACTTCTCCCAGCCCCTGTGACTCCAGACTTTGCGTCGATCAGCACAGGCCCCTGGACCATTTTTTCGGCATAGAGAGGGGCCAAACCAAGCACGGCGCCCGTAGGGTAACAGCCCGGGTTGGCAACAAGTCGGGCCTTAGCAATGCTTTTTCGGTGTATCTCAGTCAGACCATAGATTGCCGCACGTAAAAGGTGAGGCGCCTGGTGCAAGCGGTACCACTGGAGATAGGTCTTAGGATCGCGAAGACGAAAATCAGCGCTCAAGTCGATCACTCGTTTACCCCGCTCCACTAAGTCGGCGACTACAGCCATAGAGTTTTCATGGGGAAGAGCAGTGAAGGCAAGGTCTATTTGAGAGGCTATTTTCTGTACCCGGATTTCTTGCAAGAAGAGGTCGCACTTACCCAGGAGCGATGGATAGATCTCACTTACCCGCTTTCCCACAAACTGCTGCGAGGTGACAACCGTCAGCCGTACCCTGGGATGCTGGATTAAGATGCGAAGCAGTTCCACCCCGGCATAGCCCGTGGCCCCGAGCACCGCTACACAGAGATCCGCACGTCTCCTGGTAGAACTTCTCTTAGCCAACGACTTTAACGTTTGGAATATTGCGGTCGCTTACGCGCCTTATGACGGCCATATTTCTTTCGCTCCACGGCACGCGGGTCGCGCGTGATGAAACCGGCCTTTTTAAGTGGGGAACGCAAATCGGGGCTGGCCTGTACGAGGGCACGGGTGATCCCGTGACGAATTGCGCCTGCCTGACCAGAGATGCCCCCACCCTGAACGTTAACGTCAATATCAAAATTCCCCGCGGTGTGGGTAACCTGGAATGGTTGGAGCACGATCATCCGAGCCGTTTCACGACCAAAATAATTCTCCAAAGTCAGATCATTGATCACGACATTTCCCTTGCCCTCTTTTAAGTAGACACGGGCCACAGAGGTCTTCCGTCTCCCGGTCGCATAGAATGCCTTTCCTGCCATGCCTTCGCTCCTAAACTCTTATGACCAACGGTTGAGGTTGCTGCGCCTCATGGGGGTGATCAGCCCCCGCGTAGACCTTTAATTTATTAAACAGCTTTCTCCCCAAACGGTTCTTCGGCAGCATCCCCTTAACCGCCGATCGAACCAGGACCTCGGGCTTGTCTATAAGTATCTTCTCGGCGGTTTTCATCCGAATGCCTCCCGGATATCCGGAATGCCGATAATAAGCTTTTTGCTTTAGTTTTTTCCCTGTCAGCTTGATTTCCCGCGCATTTACCACAATAACAAAATCCCCCCCATCCACATGTGGGGCAAAGCTCGGTTTGTGTTTGCCCCTTAAAACCTTCGCTACCTCACTGGCAAGTCTGCCCAACACTTTTCCCTCCCCGTCAACAACGTACCATCGGCGCTGGGCAAGAGCTTCTTTCGTCTTTATCTGATAGGTCCCCATGTCTCCTTCCTGGCTTCAGGATTCTGGCTTCTCACCTCAGAATTCAGGAGCCGGAATACAGAATATGGCGGGGCCGACGAGACTCGAACTCGCGACCTCCGGCGTGACAGGCCGGCGTTCTAACCAACTGAACTACGACCCCCAATAAAACAAGACAAAAGTAAAAAGGTAAAGGTCAAAATCCCAAACAAATTTTACTTTTTCCTTCGTCTATCCTGGTGGGCGGTACAGGATTTGAACCTGTGACCCCCGGCTTGTAAGGCCGATGCTCTTCCGCTGAGCTAACCGCCCCCTCGGCCGAAAACACCAGACCACAAACCCTACACTTGAGACTCCCTATCTCCAGTTCTTCGTCTCAAGCTTTCTCCCTGTCTCTGGCTAAAAAGAGCGAGCTAATTGAGGGACTCTTTCAAGGTCTTGCCAGCCTTAAACTTAGCGGCTCGAGAGGAGGCAATCTGAATCGTCTCTCCGGTCTTGGGATTTCTCCCCATTCTCGCCTCCCGGTGAGAAACCGAGAAAGCCCCAAAACCAGAAATGTTAACCTTATCTCCGTTCTTCAAAGCAGCGATGATATCATTAAAAACACCATTGACTATCTCTTCTGCCTTTGGTTTGGGAAGCTCCGTCTTGCTCACAACAGAATCAATCAAGTCCGCCTTTGTCATTATCCCCCCTCATCGCATTGCCCTGCCTACCGGCAGGGCAATGCGGTTCTATAGCAGGAGTGCTCAGGTGTCAATCCATCCAGCACCAATCATCTCAAAGCCAAGTCACCCTAATGCGGTAAGATGTCCGCCCCGGGGACTTCATCCTCTTTTTCCTCAAAGGTAGGAGATTCCTCTTTCGCCTCATCCGATTTCTGTCCCTTTTTAAAAAAGCTCTCCGGATCTTCGAGAACCAAGGCCTTTTTCAATACCTCATCCATTTGCGAGACCGGGACCAGAGCAACCGTTTTTAAGATGGTGGACGGGATCTCCTCAATATCCTTCTCGTTTTCCTCGGGTATCAGCACTGTCTTGATCTCCCCCCGATGAGCAGCCAAGACTTTTTCCTTCAACCCACCGATGGGAAGAATCCTCCCCCTCAGGGTGATCTCCCCAGTCATGGCCATATCATGACGCACAGGAATCCCTGTGAGGGCAGAGACAAGAGAGGTAGCCATCGTGATCCCGGCGGATGGACCATCCTTGGGGATGGCCCCCTCGGGCACATGGATATGAACATCTATCTTTTGGTAAAAGTCTTTCTCTAACCCTAGATCTGCCGCCCGCGAGCGGACGTAGCTCATTGCTGCCTGAGCAGATTCCTGCATCACATCGCCCAACTTGCCGGTTATAATGAGTTGGCCCTTGCCCGGCATGATGGTCACCTCCGTGGATAACAACTCCCCTCCCATTTCGGTCCACGCCAACCCGGTGGTGACTCCGATCTTGTGTTCTACCTCGGCCTTCCCGTATCGGTATTTTGGCGCACCCAGATACTTATGTAAGCTCTTCGCGCCGATGCTAATATTCGCATTACGATCCTTCTTGACCACTTCCACAGCCACCTTGCGACAGAGCGAGGCTAGCTCACGATCCAAATTCCTCACCCCGGCCTCTCTGGTGTAATGGCGGATCAGCCCGAGAATGGCGTTATCCGTAAAAAGGATATTCTCCCCGCTAAGACCGTTCGCCTCTCTCTGCTTTTCCACCAGATATTTCTTGGCAATATTTAGCTTCTCTGATTCCGTGTACCCCGCAATCCGGATAATCTCCATCCGGTCCTGAAGCGGACGGGGAATACGCTCCAGGGAGTTCGCAGTAGTAATAAACATAACCTTGGAAAGATCATAATCCAAATCCAGGTAGTGATCGTTAAAGGCGAAGTTCTGCTCCGGGTCCAACACCTCGAGAAGTGCTGAGGATGGATCCCCACGAAAATCCGTGGACATCTTATCAACCTCATCCATCAGAAAAACTGGATTACTTGAGCCAGCTTTCTTCATGAACTGGATGATTTTCCCCGGAAGGGCCCCGATATAGGTACGACGATGACCACGGATCTCTGCCTCGTCTCGAACCCCTCCCAAAGAGATGCGAACAAACTTTCTGCCAGTGGCCCTGGCGATGGAGCGACCGAGGGAAGTCTTGCCGACCCCCGGAGGTCCCACCAAACAGAGGATCGGACCCTTGACCTTCTCCACAAGGCTCTGAACGGCCAGATACTCCAATATCCGCTGCTTCACTTTTTCCAAACCGTGATGGTCCTCTTCCAGCACCTTCTCTGCTTCCTTGATATCCAGTTTTTCGTCGGTGAATTCATTCCACGGTAGGCTCAGGATCCAATCAATATAGTTCCTCCCCACGGTCGCTTCGGCCGACATGGGGGACATCATTTTGAGCTTCTTCAGTTCTTTTTCAACCCTGTTACTAGCCTCGGCTGAGAGTTTCTTTTGCTTGATCTGCTCCTCGATTTCTTGAATCTCGTTCTTAAACTCGTCCTTCTCGCCCAGCTCTTTCTGGATGGCACGCATCTGCTCGTTTAAATAATACTCCTTTTGTGAGCGTTCCATCTGTTTTTTGACACGGGAACGAATGCGCCGCTCCACCTCCAGCATCTCGATCTCGGTACGCATGTGACCCAATACCTTCTCCAGTCGCACCACGGGGTTGAGGCTCTCCAAAAGGCTCTGCCGGTCCTCCAGCTTGATGCCGAGATGGGCAACGATCATATCGGCGAGTCGCGCCGGGTCGTCGATGGAAGAAACGGACATGACCATCTCTGGCGGGATCTTTTTCTTCAACTTTACATAGTTCTCGAAGGTGCCGTGGACCTCCCGGACTAGGGCCTCCACCTCCGTCTTCTTCTCCACCTCCTGCGCTATCTCCTCCACCTCCACAAGAAAAAAGTCCGGATGATTCAAGAAACGCACGACCTTGGCCCGTTTCTTCCCTTCGATGAGGACCTTGACGGTCCCATCGGGAAGCTTCAGCATCTGTACAATATTCCCCAGGGTCCCTATCCGATAGATGTCGTTCTCCCCCGGATCGTTAGTCTTCGCATCTTTCTGCGAAGAGAGAAAAATCGGTCCCTGTTTTTGAGTCGCCTCCTCCAGCGCCCGGATTGATCGCTGCCGACCCACGAAGAGGGGCACCACCATATGGGGGAAAACGACGATATCCCTCAGAGGCAGCAAAGGCACCATCAGGGAACCGTTTGCTTCTCTTTCTTTGTCATCCTTTTCTTTGTCATCCTTCTTCTCATTGCGAAACAACATAACTTCGTCTCCCTAGGCACTCTCCGCGGCTTTGCTGTAAACAACAATCGGAGGTTCATTGCGGGTTATCACCTCTTCCGAGATAACGACTTCCTTAATATTGCGTTGGGAAGGCATCTCATACATGACATCGAGCATGATATTTTCCATGATTGCCCTGAGGCCCCGGGCCCCTGATTTCCTTTTCATAGCCTCTCGGGCAATCGCTCGAAGCGCCTCTTCAGTAAACTTGAGATAGACACTTTCCATCTCGAACAGTTTGCCGTACTGTTTGGTAAGCGCGTTCTTAGGTTCCTTCAATATACGGACCAATGCATTCTCGTCCAACTCATCCAGGGTTGTAAGAACAGGCAATCGGCCAATGAACTCCGGGATGAGCCCGAATTTCAGCAAGTCTTCGGGCTGGACCTCGTGCAAAAGCTCACTGTTTCGCCTACCGTCTCGCTCCGCGACCTCTCCTCCAAAGCCCATTCGTTTGCGTCCGGTCCGTCTACGGATGATATCCTCCAAACCGACAAAGGCCCCCCCACAGAGAAACAGGATGTTCGTAGTGTCCACCTGGAGAAATTCCTGCTGCGGGTGCTTCCTTCCCCCTTTGGGCGGCACGCTCGCCATGGTCCCCTCAACAATCTTCAGCAAGGCCTGCTGAACTCCCTCGCCAGAGACATCTCTGGTGATAGAGGGGTTGTCCGACTTGCGCGAGATCTTGTCGATCTCGTCGATGTACACGATCCCCCTCTGCGCCTTTTCCACATCATAGTCCGCCGCCTGAAGGAGATTGAGGATAATGTTCTCTACATCCTCCCCAACATAGCCCGCCTCTGTCAGACTCGTCGCGTCGGCAAGGGTAAAGGGGACTTGAAGAAAACGCGCCAGGGTCTGGGCCAGAAGCGTCTTACCCGACCCCGTCGGGCCAAGAAGCAGGATGTTGCTCTTTTGTAATTCCACATCGCCCGTCGCCATCTGGCTATCAATCCGTTTGTAATGATTGTGGACTGCCACTGCCAAGGTCTTCTTCGCCTTCTCTTGGCCGATCACATACTGATCTAAGACCCGCCTAATCTCTGCTGGCTTTGGGACACTGGAAGAAGAGGCGAGGGCCTCCTCGTGATCGACCTCTTCCGCTATGATGTCGTTACAAAGGTCGATGCATTCATCACAGATGTATACCGTTGGACCCGCAATGAGCTTGCGAACCTCATCCTGACTCTTGCCACAAAAAGAGCAAACAAGATTACCCGAACGGTCATCGCCGTGCTTTGGCATAGAACCCCCGCTTCACCTCTTAGGGTTACTATCCGGCCGATTCGTGATCACCTCATCGACCAATCCATACTCCTGAGCTTGCTTACCCGTCATAAAGAGGTCTCGATCCGTGTCCTTTTCAATCTTCTTGAGACTCTGTCCCGTATGTTTCATCAGAATATTGTTGAGCTCCTCCCTCATGCGCAGGATCTCTCGCGCCTGAATGTCTATGTCGGTCGCCGCTCCTTGAAACCCTCCCAAGAGCTGATGGATCATAATCCGCGCGTGGGGAAGGGCATACCGTTTCGATTTTGCCCCCGCTGCTAAGAGGATGGCCCCCATGCTAGCAGCCTGCCCTAAGCAGACCGTTGAGATCTGAGGTTTAATATACTGCATAGTGTCGTAAATGGCGAGACCTGCGGTTACGGATCCTCCAGGCGTATTGATGTAAAAATAAATATCCCGGTCCGGATCCTCAGACTCCAGAAAAAGGAGTTGAGCCGTGATCACGTTCGCCACATCATCCACAATCGTAGTCCCCATAAAAACAATCCGGTCCTTGAGTAAACGAGAGTAAATATCATAAGCTCGCTCTCCACGTCCTGTTTGCTCAACCACGATCGGGATAAAGTTCATTTCCCCAGAGGCTCCTTCCTCATTATTATCATTTTAGCTTTTTTCCGCTTGCGCATCAACGGCTGGCACTACCTCTTTCACCCTGGCCCGTTTGAGCAGGAAGTCAACTGTCTGCTCAAAAACCATCTGGGAACGGAGGTTCTCACGGGCATCGGCTCGACGATAGATCTCACGCAAGGCTGTCTCCCTCTCTCCAGCGGAGCGGGCCGTCTCTTCGATCCTCCCGCGGATCTCTTCATCTGAGACCTCGATCTTTTCGAGAGCAGCAATCTTCTCGATCAAAAGCATCCCTTGTACATGCCGCAGCGCTTGGGGCTCCATATTCTTTCGCACCTCCTCCATCGAAAGTCCATCCCCGGAAGAGGCTGAGCCTTGGGCCTTAAGGCGAGCCTGATGCCGTTCCATGAGATAACGGACCTGGTCACCCACCATGGCCAGGGGGACCTCGAAGGGATTCGCTTCAATTAACCGGGTAAGAAGTTGTTCTTTTAGGTCTCTTGTCTGAATCTCTTCGATCCCAGCCTCCAGCCGGCTTCGGATTTTCTGCCTCAACTCATCGAGAGAGGCACACTCACCATGGTCCTTGGCAAACTCATCGTCGAGAGAGGGCAGGGACTTTTTCTTGATCTCTCGAACCACAACGCGAAACTCTCCTACCTTTCCTGCGAGCTCTCGGTTAACATGGTCTTTCGGGTAGGTCACACTAATAGTATGTTCTCCATCCTTTTTCAACCCAACGACGGCCTCTTCAAACTGCGGCAGCGCGCTTCCCCCACCCACCTCCAGTTCATAATTTTCAGCTTTTCCCCCAGAGAATGGCTTCCCATCAATCGAACCAATAAAATCTAGGACCACAAAATCCCCTTGCTCCACGACGTCGCGGTCTTCCACTGGTTCCAAGTGCGCATGGCTGTCCTGAAGGCGACGCAGCGCAGCCTCCACTTGTGCTTCACCCACTGAGAGCTTGACCTTCTCCACCTCCTGCCCTAAATAGTTCTTAACCTCGATCTCCGGCTTCACCTCAACAACCGCCGAAAATGTAAATGCCGTTCCCTCTTCCAAGTCATTGGCCTCAATCTCAGGACGAGAGACCACTTTAAGGCCTCGCTCCTTGAAGACCTCACTGAGAGAATCTTCCACCAGTTGCGAGAGCACCTGTCCTTTAACTTGGTCTCCATAGAACCCCTTCAGAACGGAGAGGGGCGTTTTCCCGGGGCGGAAACCCTTAATTCTCACCCGCTGGCTTAGGCCTTGGTAAACACGAAAAAATTCTTTGTCTACAACTCCGGCAGGAAGCTCTACGCGTATCTTGCGTTGGATTGGGCTCACCATGTCGATATCGATCTTCATCTGCTTGGGAACGGGCACCATGATCTCTGGTGCGAGAGGGGGGATTCGAACCCCCACGGTCACCCGCTAGATCCTAAGTCTAGTGCGTCTGCCAATTCCGCCACTCTCGCATCCCGGAAAATTGGTGGGCTGTCGGAAACGCGACTTCGAACCCGCTGGCTAAGAATCGCGGCACCGAAACTGCCAACAAATAAGAGTAAGGAACAAGAGAAAATATGTCAAGGATTTATGATAAAGGCGGTGAATTATTTCTCTTGATTCAGGCCCTTTTCAACAAGCCGCACCTCGATGTATAGCGAAACGCCTTCGTTGTTTCAAGCGGTCCGACACCTTGGGATGACGTGAACAGTACTTGGCTTAAAGACCAGCAAGACTTGCTTACCTTTGGCAAGGGATAAATCAATGAAGGTTTGTTTTGAGACAAGAACCGTAATGGGAAAACTGCAATCCACGACAACCTTAAATTGGGTTTCCAACGGCGTTACCCTCGTTATCGTGCCGTTAATAACATTGTCGTCCAACCTGAGATCAGCTCGGTCCTCCGGTAACAAGAGCGTGATATCTTCAGGTCGTAAGCAGAACAGCAACTCCTCTTCAGGAGCAAACGTTCCGGCCACCGCAATCTGATGTTGAGCCACAGCCACCCTGGAAAACCCATCGGCAGCAGACAAAACACGGCCTTCGGCCATGGTCCCTACACCCAGGAAAACGGCGACATCTTCGTTTGCTGGATGGGAGAAAACGTTCCCCGGCGTATCGAGCTGCATAATCCGGCCATCAATCATCACGGCCAACCGATCGCTGAGCATCAGGGCCTCGGTACGGTTATGGGTTACAAAAATAGTAGTCGTCTTAGTCTCGGCCAGAATGTTCTGAAACTCCTCGACCATCGAGGCTTGCGTCGGTGGATCCAGGGAGGCAAAAGGTTCATCCAACAAAAACACCTCAGGATCCAGCACCAACGAACGGGCTAGGTTAACCCGCTGAGCCTCGCCAAGGGAGAGTTTAGCGATAGATCGGTCAGCCAGGTGAGAGATCTTCAGCTTGGCTAGCCATAGTTCCGCTCGCTGCTTAATCTCACTCTTGGCAACCCCTCTCAGACGAAGCCCGAGCCCCACGTTATCAAAGACACTGCCACGGAAAAGAAGCGGTTCCTGAAAGGCCAGAGCCAACCGGCGGCGAAGCGCTACCAGATTAGAGGAGCCTGTGACCTCCTGCCCCTCAAAGAACACCTGTCCGTGAGTTGGCTTCTGGAGCAGCCCCAGAACCTGTAAAAGCGTACTTTTGCCGGCACCGTTCGGCCCAAGTAAAGCCAAGATCTCCCCCTTTTCGACAGAGAGGTGCGGTACCTGGAGAATGGTCTTCTGCGCATGGCATACCTCTATCGACTCGACGCTTATCGCGACGGAGCTCATACTGTTTTCTCCCGCTGCTGAACCAGGGTCAGAGCCAGCGTAATGGTATAGGCAAGCGCGAAGAGAATGGTGCCGAGCGCAAGCGCTGCATCAAAATTTCCTTTGCTTGTTTCCAAGACCGTGGCCGTGGTGAGCACTCTGGTTTGACCGAGGATATTACCCCCAACCATCATGGCAGCGCCCACTTCAGAGATCACGGCGCCAAACCCAGCGATCGCCGCTGCCAGAATAGATAATCTGGCTTCCCGTACTAGAAGCCAGAGCATCTGCCACCGTGAAGCGCCCAATGCCAAGATCTGCAAACGCAGCTTAGGATCCAACTGCTGAATAGCAGCAAGTGTAAGCGCGGTAACAATAGGGAGGGCGATAACCGTCTGAGCGATGGTTATTGCCAATGGCGTATACATCATGCCCAGGAAACCAAAGGGCCCGCTGCGCCACAGCATGATCGCAATCATCAGGCCCACCACCACCGGAGGTAACCCCATGCCAACGTTCACCAAACTGATAATGAAGCGCCGCCCACGAAACCTGGTCAACGCCAATGCCGTTCCCGCCGGCACACCCAAGATCAAACTGGCCAGCGTAGCGGTTAGCGACACGCGAAGAGAGAGCCGAACGACAGAGAGCACCTCGCTATCACCGCTCAGGAGTAACCCGATCGCCTCTTTGATCCCCTCCCAGAATAGATCCATTTTGCTTGCCCTATTTTTTTATTAGATGGAAGAGCGGTTCCCCATACTTCTCCAGACCAAAAGTTTTGATCCTATTCAGAGTGTCTGGAGAGAGCATAAAATCGATCAAGGCTTGAGCACCGACACTGTTGATCCTTGAGGACTTTCGCGGATTCACCTGAATGAGGCCATAGGTATTGAAAAGTCCTGGATCTCCTTCGAAGAGAATGCTGAGTTCGATCCGTTTTTTCAATGCCAAGTAGGTGCCTCGATCCGTCAGCGTATAGGCATTTTTTTCCGAAGCGATCATCAGTGTCTGCCCCATTCCTTGTCCGCTTTGCTGATACCATACCCCGGCTGGCTCACCGCCCGCGTCCACCCACAATCGCTTCTCCATAAGGTACGTTCCAGAGTTATCTCCCCGGGAGAGAAACAGGGCCTGGGAGGTAGCGATCTTCCGCAAGGCTTCCGCTGCTGATGTCGCCCTCGATATCCTGGCCGGATCACTGGCTGGGCCGACAAGAAGAAAATCGTTATATATAAACGGCCAGCGTTTGATGCCGTGGCCGTCGGCCACGAACTTTTTTTCCTCAGTTGGAGCATGCACCAATAGGACATCCGCATCGCCGCGACGTCCCATGGCCAATGCCTGCCCGGTTCCCACCGCAATGGTTTTGACTACGTAGCACGTCTTCTTTTGGAACAGGGGTACCAACAGATCAAGTAGCCCGCTGTCCTGCGTGCTAGTCGTTGTGGCAAGAATAATGATCCTGTTGGTAACGGCTTGGTGCATTGACGCTTGGCCGTCTGCTGCCTGAACAGCAAAAAAACCAAAGAGCAAGACACATAAGCCAGTGAACCTATTCAATATTCCTAAGTCCCCTTGGTCTTTCATTATTTGAGGCCAAACGAGAAGTCAACTTGCCTCTGACGTTTGTATTAGTTTCAGCCTGTCAACTCATTTTCGAGGCTATGCCAACTTGCTTTTATCAGGGGCTTTCTATAACCTTCTTTTCCTTAAGGAGGAAGACTATTGAAGGCCTTTTTCAAGGTCGTTGCTCCAGAGGAGGCAAGACGGATTCTCCTTCAGATTGGTCCCGTAGGGGCGGAGAAAATAGCGACCATCCGGGCCCGGACGCGGGTTCTAGCAGAAGATCTGCACTCCCGGGTTGACCTTCCCCACTTTCACCGCGCAGCCATGGATGGCTACGCGGTAAAGGCAAAAAACACCTTTGGGGCAAGCGCGAGTTTGCCTGCCTATCTGAAGCTTGTTGGCACCGTCGAAATGGGAAAAGAGGTCACTCGGCCATTGGGCAAAGGGGAGGCCATGCGCATCTCCACCGGCGGGATGTTGCCGCCTGAGAGCGACGGGGTCGTGATGATCGAATACACAGAAGAGGTCAGCAATAACATGGTAGAAATCCACCGGGGAGTGTCACCCTGGCAGAATGTAATCCAGATAGGCGACGACATAAAAAAGAAAGATCTCGTCTTCCGGCGTGGCCGACGACTTAGGGCCCACGACTTAGGTGCCCTTACCGGCATAGGAATATCCTCGCTGTCAGTCTATAAAAAGCCGCGCGTCGCTCTCATCTCTACAGGCGACGAGATTGTCGAGGTTGAGGCAGAGCCCCTCCCCGGACAGGTGCGCAACATCAATCAACACTCCCTTGCCGGTCTGATCGAGGAATGTGGCGCTGAGTTAAACGATCTGGGAGTGATTCGCGATGACCAGGAGGCCTTGGCACACCTACTGGAAGGGGCACTGGAGCGGGCCGATCTCGTGCTCCTCTCCGGCGGCAGCTCGGTCGGCGCCAGGGATATCGCCATGGACGCTATCTCCTCTCTTCCGGACGCCAAGATCTCTTTTCACGGAATCTCTGTGAGCCCAGGCAAACCCACCCTCTTTGCCAAGGCTGCTGGAAAACCCATCCTCGGTCTTCCAGGCTATCCTGTTTCTGCCCTGGTGATCTTCGACCTTTTCGCCGCGCCCTTGATCCGCACGCTCAGCGGTGAAGATTCAGCTACTGCGTGCCAGTTCCAAAGAACTACCCGAGCCATTCTCAAAACCAATATTTCCTCACAAACAGGGCGTGAAGACTACGTTCGGGTGAGCCTCGAAACAGTCAAGGACAGACTTTACGCGCACCCCCTTCCTAACAAATCTGGCGCCATCTTTACGCTGGTCAAGGCGGATGGCATGATCAGAATCGATCTTAATCAAGAGGGGATCGAACAGGGAGAAGAGGTGGAGGTCGTTTTGTTTTAGCTTTCAGCAGTCAGCCCTCAGTGACGTATCAGGCTGAAAGCTGATGGCTGACAACTAAGGGCTATGGATCATGGTGCGAAGAAGGTACCTCAAAAAAACCCCGCTCAAAGAGGCACGGGAACTTTTTCTCAAAAGAATGGATCTTTCCCTTCTGGAGAGTGAGACCGTTCAGGTTGACGAGGCGCTCCATCGCACCACTTCCGAGCCCATCTTCGCCAAGATTTCCTCGCCTCACTACCACGGTGCGGCGATGGATGGAATCTGCGTGCGTGCAGGCGATACTTTCGGCGCAACCGAGTTCACTCCTAAAAAGCTTAAGCCTGTCTCCCCTGGGGCGACCCTAGAAGGCGGGTTCGCTTACATTGACACGGGCAACGCCCTCCCCCCCTGGGCCAATGCCGTCATCATGATTGAGAAGGTGCGACAACCGGACGACACAACGGTGGAGATCTACGAGGCAGCCGTCCCCTGGCAGAACGTACGACTGGTGGGAGAGGATGTGGTAGCCACGGAGTTGCTCCTGCCCCGATACCATCGGATCCGCCCCTATGATCTGGGCGCTTTGCTGGCAGCCGGACATGTGACGGTTCAGGTCAAGGCTCGACCCAGAGTGGGCATTATTCCCACGGGGGGTGAACTTATCCAACCGGGAGAAGATGCGCAGCCAGGAAAAATCATTGAATTCAACTCCAGTGTGCTGGCGGCTCTTGTCAAAGAATGGGGGGGCAAGCCTGTAAAGTTGCCCACCGTAGGGGATGATCCCTCTAAGCTTAAGCACGCTTTACGACAGGCCCTGGAAAAGAACCACATCATCGCCATCATTGCAGGATCATCTGCCGGGGAGCATGATTTCACCGCTGAGATCGTCGAGGAGGAAGGCGAGCTTTTAGTCCACGGCATTGACGTCATGCCGGGCAAACCGGCGGTCTTAGGGGTGGTGGGGGGGAAACCTGTCGTCGGAATCCCTGGGTATCCGGTCTCCGCCATTGTCATTGCGCGCGAGATCGTCCAGCCGCTCTTGGGAAAACTCCTCGGCTCAGGACTGATTCCTCGATCAAGGATCCGGGCCTCCGTGCCGAAAAAGATCCCCTCCCGTCTGGGATTGGAGGAGTTTGTCCGGGTCACTTTGGGCCGGGTCGGTGAAAGACTCATTGCTGTGCCCTTAGGGCGAGGGGCTGGAGTGATCACCACGATGGTGCGGGCCGACGCCTTTTTGCGTATTCCAAGCCTGACCGAAGGAATCAACGCGGATGAGGAGGTAGAGGTCGAGCTTTTACGTCCTCCCGAAGAGATCGAAAACACCATCCTCTGCACCGGCAGTCACGACCTTTCCATCGGGGTTCTCGATGATCAGATCAAACAGTACTATCCGGATTTGAAAATCGCCGCAACCAATGTGGGGAGCTTGGGCGGGCTCCTCTCTCTTCAGAGAGGGGAGACGCATATCGCCGGAACCCATCTCCTCGACCCAGACACCGGCGCTTATAATATCCCTGACATCAAATGTGCCATCCCCGGTCTCCCTGTGGTGCTAGTCCATCTGGTTCAACGCGACCAAGGCCTTCTTGTGCAACAAGGAAATTCCAAAGAAATCAGAGATCTTAGGGACTTGGCGAGGCAAGAGATCAGATTCGTAAACCGCCAGCCCGGTTCAGGCACACGAGTCCTGCTCGACTTTCAGCTAAAGCGTCTAGGGATGGATCCACAATCTATTACCGGTTACGAGCAGGAGGAGTTCTCTCACATGGCCGTCGCGGTGGCGATTGCCAGCGGTCTCGCCGACGTCGGTTTGGGTGTCCGTTCCGCAGCCCAGGCCCTGGGTCTCGATTTTATTCCAGTGGGGCAGGAACAATACGATCTTCTCTTTTTGCGACCCTTCTTCGAGTCGGAGAAAGGAGAAAAACTATTGGAGGTCATCCGCTCCGATGGCTTCAGGAAGGCCGTGGAGGCCTTGGGCGGTTACCAGGCCCACTCCTCAGGAGAGATTCTTTACCAGCAACTGTAGCGTGGACTTTGCACCGCCACGAGAGAGGTCTTTGACTGGGTAGCCGAGATTCTATCGAAGCACAATTCAGTCTGATAGTAGATGCCAAATTTGCCCCCACCCTGATGAATATTGATGCGTTATAACCCAAAGATTTGACATACAAAAGCATATGTTTTAACATTTTCTATATGCGGACAACCCTTGATATCCCCGAGGAACTTATTGGAGAGGCTCGACGCCTGCTAGGTTTCAAGTCAAAAACCGACACGGTTGTTCTTTCACTTCAGGAACTGATCCGCCGGCGGCGCCTTGAAGAACTAAAAAATTTGCTTGGTTCGGTGAAGCTTGAACTGGATGTCCCGGCTTCCCGCCGAAGACGGCGCCGTAGATTATGACCGTCGTAGATACGTCGGTGTGGATAGCCGCTTTCCGGAGCAGTCAGAGCCCCGAGGCCCGCCATCTGCGCACTTTGCTGGACGCTGACGAGGTCGCCCTCGCTACGCCGGTGCGTGTCGAGATACTGGCAGGCGCCTCTCGAAACGACCGCGCCCGACTGCGCCGAACGCTTTCAGCGCTTCCGATCCTTTATCCCTCCGAAGCCACCTGGGTCCGTATAGAGAGTTGGCTCAACGCAATAAGCGCAGCGGGCGACTGGTTTGGCATGGGCGATCTGCTGATCGCAGCTATCGCGGCGGAACGGAGCGCGACAGTCTGGTCGCTCGACCTTGACTTTGTCCGTATGGCCCGACTGAAGCTGGTAGAGCTTCACCGGCTAGCCTGAACCCGATTTGACGATAAAACGCAGCCAAAGCCCTTAGGCTCGATTTCATTCCCATGGAACAGGAGCAATACGGCCTTTTCTTTTGGCGTCCCTTCGTCGAGTCGGAAAAAGGAAAGAAGCTATTGGAAGTCATCCGATCTGATGGCTTCAAGAAGGCCGTGGAGGCATTGGGCGGTTACGAGGCCCGCCGCTCAGGAGAGATTCTTTATAGGGCCTGGACGAGCGCAAAGGGGGATGAAACGATACGATTTATTCTCGCCGTAATATTTTTCATAGTGTTCACCGGACCAGCCATGGCAGATCCCAGGTGGCAAGCGGGCAAAATTGATCACCGCCTGTTTGATGCAAGTGATTGCATGGAAAAAATCAAAACATTTCCATCGGGAGACGGCGTAGATTTCTATTGGGGCTGTGGGGACAAAAAATACATCACAATGGAGTGCGTGGTCGACAGAGCAGGCTATCACGATTTTGGCCCCCAGTACTCGCCGCCCGGCTGGCATTGCAATTGGCCGCTTCCTGCGTTGAAGCTCGACGGGGTTAATCGGATAGCTGACGTGGCAGTCGGCAGTGTAGGTGGAAAGGTGGCATGGGCTGCTTGCTTTGTAAATAGTTATGGTGACTTCAACTCCCGCAAAAAGCCGTATCATGATACGGCATGCTATCGCGCGCTCAAAAGAATCCACAGGATTGTCAATCAAACGCAGCGCGATCCAAATGAAGTAGCTAGAGAATTGCCTCAGTAGGCGGTGATGTGCATGCAAGTGTTGGGGATCAGGCCTGAGCCCGTTCCTTGGGGAAAATGGAAATTAAAGTCGGGGTTCGTTAACCTGATCTAGCGATGTGTTACTGAGAAGCGGGGAGCGATGGTCTGCGAGACGAGAATCTAATACAAACGTATTTAAATTTGTTACATGGAGGCTATTCCGAGGAGAAGGAGACTGAAGGACGAGGGAACCGAACGTGAGGCTTGGTGCAGGCCCAAACGGTAGGAATAATCACGTGAAGGGGTAGGGGTGGCGGCCCTCAAGGCACTGGCCCATTTCCCTCGGCCTGAAGACTCCTTCCACCGAGGAAATGTAAACTCACTTACACCGTTTGTATTAGTAACAAAAAACGTCATACTGCGCGGCATTTGTCCAGTCTAGGGTACCGACTCTTCCCTAATAGTGCTCTGCCAGAGACCCTTCCAAGCAGAAATCCCCTTGGAAAAACAAGACATTTACACCGGATGAGGAATACCTAGGCATATGGCATGATTCATGCTTCCACGGCTCCACATGAGGGAACAGCCAAGAAAACTAGACCACAAAAGGGAGCGATCACGAGTGGAAGAAATATTAACGCCGTCCCAGGTAGCAGAGCTTCTCCAGATCCACGTAAAAACCGTCTATAGGCTGACCGAAGAGGGGTTAATCCCTGGAAATAGAATCGGCCATAGCTGGCGCTTTAGGAAAAGCCATATCCTCGACCTCGTGTCCAACAAGCATAGAAAACCGTCAGGGCGTGAAAAATCATCCGGCCCTAAAAGACAGCAAGAAAAACAAAATGAGGTTTAACTCCGCCTATGCCGAGGGCGATCTTCTTAACCTGAGAGATCTCCTTGAAGAAAAAACGGGACTATACCTGCCTGAAGAGAAACTGGATCAACTAGAAAATATCTTCAGCGATTCCAAGGAAGGTCTCGCCTCAACTTGCCCTCAGGAGGTCATTCAGTCTATCGCCGCATGCTCTGAAAAAGGAAGAGCCTATCTGAACAAACTGATTGCAGGGGTGGCTACCAATGAGACCTATTTTTTTCGTACCTCTCCCCATTTCGAGGTCCTGAAAAACTACGTTCTCCCTGAACTCCTACAAGCCAA
>JAPUHZ010000104.1 GCA_027297485.1 Deltaproteobacteria bacterium | reverse complement strand
AAGACAAAGGGGCCAAGAGATGCAACCTCTCATCCCTACCACTATGACAGAGACCCGAGAGTAGTGATCCGCAAACCTAACCCACCCACCCTTTACTACCAGCCCCGGCGGTAGGCCCAAGCCTTTGGGATTCGGCTCCGGGGCTTATCCCTGCTGGCCGGGGGTTTCCTTCTCAGATGCCAGGGGAGGGCTTCCCGAGGCTCTCCCGCCCCATAGAAAAAGGCGGCATTTAAATCTGGCAAAACAGGGATCTAATCTGTCTCTGAGAGGTCACAGGCAAAAATTTTCTAAATTTTTCCTGTATTTCTTAGCTTCAGTTGAGTATTCTGACTTTCGGTCCTATGGTAGACACCATGTTGATAAATTCGATGGATTCAGGCAAACGAGACATTCTCCGGTGTTTGCGTCATGCGAAAGCCCCGCTAACCCTAACAGAAATCGCCATGCGGACTAACTTCTATATCACGGAAGTTTCGACTATTGTTGGACAATTTTTAGAAATAGGCCTAGTTGAATTAGCCAATGGGTACCTGACTATCAACCCGGCCAAATGCTCTCGGCCCCACTCGATAGATATGGGCTTGGTTAAGCGCAACGTTAAGGCAGCCCTCCAACGGCGTCCTAAGGCTGTCCCCGAATTCGACCAGTGCCTTGCGACCGAGGATACCATTCTTCGACGCGTGGATTTTATCCAGGAGCGTTCTGACCTCTTCGATAATAACATCTTGGTCCTAGGCGATGACGATTTTCTTTCAATTGGGCTCGCTAGCACAGGACTACCCCGTTCAATAACAGTGCTAGACGTAGACCCCCGTGTATTGGAATCGATCGGTTGTGTTGCCTCGGAGAACAATCTGTCCATTATTTTGGAGAACTATGACGTTCGGAAGGAGCTTCCCTGGGAACATAAGGGTGTTTTCGACGTTGTCTTCACCGATCCCCCCTATACCTGCGGAGGAGCAAAACTCTTTTTGTGGCGGGCGGTCCAGGCTGTCGAACTACAGGTTGGCCGCAGGCTTTACATCTGCCTTTCAGAAATGGACCTTACTCCAGAATCTTACTCCTCTATTCAGTCATTTGCCCTTAGGATCGGTCTCGCAATTGTCGAAATCGTACCTTCATTTAATAAGTATGAGTGCCGCATCGATATGACTGATCATTGTGAGATAGTAGGAGCTGATCCTTGCACACCGTGGTTTACCTCTGCATTATGGAGGCTCGAGACCACGCCCAATACATCTAAGGAATTAACCCCTCTTGATAGGGAATCTATTCTTTTGGCAGATATATATAAGTACGATGACGAAATCGATTGAAAAAGGCGGTATGGTTCACGCGACGGTGATATACCGTTATTGTGACGTGAACAGGCTCAATGATGCATCCCATTTGGCTTGTCTTCTAAGAAAAGCGGCGGCTATTAGCAGAATGAAGATCTTAGGTGAGCAATTTCACGAGTTTGATCCTATGGGATTCACCGGAGTCCTACTTTTGTCTGAATCACATATTGCAATCCACAGCTGGCCAGAGCATCGGCTGGCTGTGTTAACTTTTTTTGCTTGTGGAGGCAAAGATCCCAATAAGGCAATTCAACTTGTACGAAGGGGTCTAGGAAGTAAAGATATACAAGTTCACATGGCACCCATTTCCGACATGCTTTCATCGTCGGGGAGTAGCAATTGAATAACGTTAACACGGATCGAGCAGTTTTTGACGAATTAAGTCGTATAGCCGATCAGATAATAGAGATAAAGCAAGAATATAATAATCACTGGGAACTATATTCAAACCATGTGACCGAGGAACAAGCGCCAAAGGACTTTGACCAAATAGTGGATCAATTGGTTAAGATTATAGAATGTTATAAAGCTATGGAAAGCGGGAAGGGTAGCGAGGTAATAGTAAATGCGCGGGAGGCTGGGCGAGAAACGATAAAAGCGGGATGCAGTCTTTTAAGAACCATCATGGACGAGCTTGAGGAAGCAGCGGAGACAGCGGCCGCGCCCCCAGAGCCAACCGTAGGAACTCTGACAGATGCGGTAGAACTCATTAAGAAAGCCCGAGAGAAGAAGGCTAAAGCAATTCCGCTTGCAGAGGCGGACGAGTATGAAGGTTTTGTTCTCATGAAAGAGGTAATATCAATATTGAACATGGTACCAGGGAAGGTACAAATTGCAGTCAATAGTGCTCGGCCTGCCACAAGATTTCGGCAGCGGGAAACCCTGCTCACGCGGTGGGGCATAATCGTGGCCATTTTAATTGCAGTCGCGAGCTTTTTTAGAGAAGAAATAAAGCAAGGTATTGGTTTAATATGGCAATTCCTAACCGGGCAAGGTAACGGAGCTTCGTAATTGTAAGTTGATAATTAATAAACAGGTGTAACTAAACAAGCAGTCACAGCAGGTCTCCGAGGAGTTCCAGAAGCAGTTGTAGCCGTGATCACTCTATTTTGATCTTAAACCCAGGGTCGAGCCTGAACCCGAAAGAGTGGTCCCCGGATATGAAAGGAGTACCTACCTTTTAAGGCCGGAGCGGACCGAACGTCCCGGCTTCAGCAGGGCCGGATCAAGGCGTGTTTGTTCCTGGTTCATGGTGGTAAAGTCCGACGTGTGATTGTGGCGGAGGAGCTCCTTCGAGTATTGGACAATGAAATCCCAGAGATAGGCACAAGGCCCAATAGCCAAGCTCAGAAGTTGTGGGATAGGGTCGTGGCCCATGGTAAGGCTGGAGCTGCAGCTAAAGCCAGGAGAAAACGGAGCGTGCATCTTAATGAAAGTCAAAGGGCAATGGTTGCGGCTCTGATGGGGGTTTTGAAGAATGGCAAAAGAGGAAT
>JAPUHZ010000103.1 GCA_027297485.1 Deltaproteobacteria bacterium | reverse complement strand
TGAAGAACAAAGCATGTTTAAGAAGGTCGCGGCCGACTTTGTGAAAAGCGAGGCGCCGCCTCATGTGAACACCACATGGTTTCGTAAAAAAGAGACATTCCAGCCTACTCTTTATCGCAAGGCGGGCGAGCTGGGATGGTTAGGTATGATGATTCCGGAAGAGTACGGCGGGGTAGCCGCATCTTTCACTGACTGCGGCATTGTGTTCGAGGAGCTGGGCCGGGCGCCCCTTCCGGGTCCGTTCTTTTCCTCCGGCGTTCTGAGTGCGCAGTTAGTTATGGAAGGCGGTTCCGACGCGCAGAAGCAATCCTGGCTTCCAGACATCTGCAGCGCGAAAACCATCGTCATCCCAGCAATCACGGATATGGGAGTCCATTGGGGTCCCGAGACAGTTGAGACCCGGCTGACCAAAAATGCTGGGGACTTCATGCTGGAGGGTACTAAGAAATTTGTGTACGACGCACAGGCTGCGACAAGCTTCATTTGTGCGGCGAGGACAGAAAATGGCGGAATAGCTCTTGTCATGGTGGATCAATCCACCCCTGGAATAACCATCACGCCCCACGTTGGCTTTATGGTATCGGTTGCCGAGGTACGTTTCCATGAGGTACAGATCCCGGCGTCGAATATCCTTGCAGCGGGAGAGGGTTGGAGGGTTCTCGACAATACCTTGGAGAAAGCGATACCGATTCTATGCGCCTACCAGGTCGGGGCATGCCAGGAGGTTTTTGACATCACCGTCGAATACACAAAGTGGCGTGTCGCGTTTGGTCAACCTATCGGCCGGTTTCAGCGCGTACAGGATCACTGCGTGGAATTGGCTGACCATCTCGATGCCGCGCGCTGGGTAACGTACGAGACTCTGTGGAAGCTCGATACAGGTCAGCCGGCCAAGGCCAGCGTGCATGAGTCTAAGGCGGTGGCGAGTATGGGTTACTATGAGGCCTGCAACTATGCGCACATGGTCTTCGCGGGACCCGGCACAGACTACCAGCATCCCCTGATGGCGCATAGCGTCATGGCTCACACTCTTTATCAGTATTTGGGCACACCTCAACATCACAAGCGCCAAATGATGGATGCCTTGTACCCAAGATCAACCAAATAGGACTGTCTCCGCCAAGGGAGCAGGCACAGCCTATACAAGCCTGACCCTTGCACCTCACGCAGCGTGAGAAGTGGAGATAATCCTGGAGAGTTGGCGGTCGGAAATTCCCAGAGCCAGGAGAGATCGGATCAGACGTTGATGCCATTCCCTCTAAAATATAAATTCATCATGGTAATATCGTCTGACTGCGCTGCTCCCTCGGAGAATTCTCTAATCTTTGCCATTATGCCTGTGATGATCTCTTGAATTGATCCGCCTCGCAGAGCGCTAATTTCCCCTTTCAACCTCTCCTCTGAGAAGAGTTCACCCCGTTCGTTCATAGCCTCTGTTACGCCATCAGTAAACATGAAAAGGGAATCACCAGGGTACAATGTAAGCCTCTCCATTTTATAGGTCGTCTGTTGGAACGCGCCCACCACTAGATCTCCTGTCTTGTCGATGTATTTGACCTCTCCGTCCTTGCGGATAAGCAACGGCGGATTATGTCCGCCATTTGCGTAAACAATTTCTCCCGTCCGGGTATTGAGGATCCCACAGAAGATGGTTATGAACATCGAAGCGTCATTATCCTGGCTAAGTTCATTGTTGACCATATTGAGAATCACATCAGGCGTGCGTCCCTTGTCAGCGGTAGCTTTAAGGAGAGTCTTGGTTACGGCCATGAAGAGTGCGGCCGGAACCCCTTTACCAGACACGTCGCCAATCACAAAACAGAGATGGTCTTTGTCAATGGGATAGTAGTCATAGAAATCTCCCCCCACTTCATATGCCGCTCCCATGACGGCGTAAATATCGAATTCTGGCCGGTCGGGGAATGGGGGGAATTTCTTTGGTAAAATGCTCATCTGAATTTCCCGGGCAATATTTAATTCACTTTCGATCCGCTCCTTGGCCGCAGTTGTCTCTTTGAGTTTCTGAATGTATTCTTTCAAAGAGCGTTCCAAAAAGATGAAAGAACCTGCAAGTTCACCCACTTCATCTTTATGCCTTTCCGGGAGTCGTTCCACCTCGGACTTCGCCTTATCTGTTGCTTGGAAATCATGGGCAACGAGGTCCTTTGCATAATCGGCCAGCTTATTAAGCGGCTTCGAAACCCTTTTAACAAGTAGATACGCTGCGGCAATACTAGCGAGAAATATGGCAATAACGATGTAGCTCTGCTTCTGAATGAGCCTCTTTCCGGGCAATTGAATTTCATCCTTGTACACGGAGGATGCTATGTACCAATCGAGTGGCTCAAAATGAGCTACATACGATTCTTTAGGAAAGCTAAAGTCCCCTCTGGCACCAGGCTTATCCCAGAGATACTCGAATGGCTTTCCTCGTAAATTTGTGGCAATCATCAGGTCATCCACCAAAGGGTTGCCGGTTTGAGGATTCATTATTTTGGAAACGTCCTTACCTGCGAGCTCGGGATGTATAAGCATCTGCTTCTTACCATTAAAGAGGAAAAAATACCCCGTCCTAGCAATCCGAATCTTTGAAAAATGATCGTTTAGTCCTTCAATGATGGCCTCCAGCTTCTTTCTCGCTTCCTCCTCTATGTCATCCACATAGACTCCGGTCCCGATCATCCAGTCCCACTTGGGATGATAGAGGGCGTACCCTATTTTGGGCACAGGTTCGCTGGTGGCGAGTCTCTTCCACCAGTAATTCGTAAAGCCACCTCCCTCGTGTGAGGACGCTTTGACCAGATCACGAAGCACATAGTTGCCTTTTGAGTCCTGATAATCGGCAAGGTTTCTTCCCATGACGGTAGGGTCAGGATGAGAAATGGCCGTTAACTCTCTGTTGTAGATAAAAAAATAATCGTTGTTGGCATATCGGAGACTCCTCGCCCATTCAAGTGCTTCGCGCTGTGCCTCCCGTTCGGATAACTTACCCTCTTTGAAGAGTTCATAGAATTTATCGAAATTAGCGTAAACGAGAAACGCGACATTTTTCATCTGCTTCTTTCGCATCTTGAGCGTAGACTCTTTATGAAAAATGAGGCTCTTGTACTCATTCTCGATGTTTAACATAACGAGCTCTAAGACATTCCTTGCCGACTCTTCACCCGCCTCGTACATGGCCTTATTAAACCCTCTCATAGTCGAAATCATGAAAGCGACAGAGGAGATAACAAGGATGGTAACCGTCAATAAGAATATCTTTGTTTTAAATGATCTGAACATTTTCCAGGCCCATGATTTTGGGATAATGGCTATTGTTCATTGCTCTATCCCGATAGTGGGTGAATCTGTGCGAGGAGCAGTAGGCGGCGCATTGAAATACAAACACCATTTCAGCCAGGCGGGGTTTTAACACTTCAATGAACACCTGTCAACGACGTAGGATATTTGGAAATGGCTGTCCATTTTGATTCGCCTTTGTCTTAAAGGTGCCATGCTAATTGCGAGAACACGGAAACACGAACACGGGTCAAGCCTACGTTTGTTGGTTATGGTGAGAGCCAGGTCCGACGCCAGAACACCCCGTTGACACCCCACTCCCGCAGACATAAACTGCGCGCTGAATGGCAAATTCGTGGGAAATAGTTTTAATTACCTACTCTAGGGGCGACTCATCAGGGTAGGGCACCGGGACAAGGCGTCAAGCCGCCGGTGCCTTTTGTGTATTGGTTCGGGGGCTGAATGATTATCATTAAAGGGCCCGACACCTTGTTCAAAACATCAAAGCCTGACCGCGTAGATAGCGATCAGCTAAGAAAAGACAGTAGGCAGCAGGCAAAATACAGAAAGACAGGACGCAGCGGGCAGTGGGCAGTAGGCAGTAGCCCGAAGATGGGAAGATAGGAATATAGAAAACAGTATGCAGTAGGCAAGGATCAGCAAAGCGACAAGAAAGATGGCGGAGATTAATATTCAAGTTCCGGATGTGTTTTTGACGAGGGCGTTGATTGACGGGAGCGTCATGGTAGAAGGGTTCCCGGTAGCTTTTAAGGCTGCAGTGTTTGATCAGAGGTCATCGAGAAGGCTACGGGGAGAGGTAGAAGAGGAATGGGCGGGAACGGAGCAGGTGCTGACCGATTTTCTGGTGCGTCTCTCGAAAGGACAAGAGCCGAATCTTGTGGTCTTGCCAATATTCGTCACATGGGGAATGAACCATCGTATATTTGTGATGCGCCGCGGATCTCTTCCCCCAAAAGATCTTGCCGGAAAAAAAGTTGGAATGGGAAGGGTCCTGGGGGCGACCAGTGTCTTTCTGCGCGGACTTATTGCCGATGACTACGGAGTTGGCCGTGATCAAGTGCCATGGGTAGCGGCGGAGCCCATGACGAGCGATGGGGCTATGGGTGCCGAGTGGAAATACCTTTCGCAACGCGGCGGTGTAAGACCACCGGAATTGATCTCACAATTAGAGAAGGGAGAGCTGGATGCCGTGATGTATCCCGGGGGGGCCGGCGGCCATTGGTTCAATTGGGCCGTTGAAGGAGGGGCGGGCAAAAGCCCCAATCCCTATGGGGACATCGAGCAGATGGTTAAAAATAGCTCTAACCTGTGCTTTCCCGTGGGAGAGGTGGAGACGCAGATCCAATGGTTCAAGCGCTGGGAGTTCTATCCCCTCTATCATTGTTTGGCTGTCCGCCGCGAAGTGGCCGAGCAGAATCCTGGCCTGTGCGCTGCTTTGGTGAATGCTTTTAATCGAGCTGCAACGATGGGAGTTCGGTATCTAACGCCGGAGCAGCAGGGGCTTTTCGGCCGTGAAATAAAACTCTTGGGCGTGGATCCGAACCGATGCGGGCTAACCCCATTGAACGTCCGGAGCGTGGAAAAGTGTCTGGATTATCTTGAAGCGGATGGGGTCCTCCCACGGCGGCCGACCATCAAGGAGATTTTTCCCTTTAGCTAACTCAACGATGGTGAAGGAGAGGTAAATGAAGGTCTGGATTTTTGTGCGCATAGGTTATCCCAAGCGAGTAACTGGAGATTACCTGATGGCGGGGCGAAACTATGACCGCGCCCTGGGTCTGGAGATTTACGATGAGGTCATGGATTTCATTCGCCGTGCAGAAGAAGTGTATGGCTTCGACGGCCTCTTCTTCCCGGAGCATCACTCCCGGGCAGCCAACGGTCTTTCCCCTTCACCCAATCTCTTTGCTGCTGCTGCTTCGGTTTTAACCAAGGAAATCAAGATTGGTCTTATGGGAAACTGCATTCCTCTTCACCACCCTGTCCGGCTGGGTGAAGAGCTTGCCCTCCTGGACAATTTAAGCCACGGGCGTCTCGTAGTGGGGATCACCCGGGGCGGGGACTTTTGGGCCTTTCATATCCCATCGTCCGAGTCCCGCGAGCGTTTCGAGGAGGGGTGGGAGATCATCAGCAAGGGGTGGCAGGCGGAGGAACCCTTCGCGCACCATGGCAAGCACTGGGACCTCGAGTACATAGCGTTTTTGCCAAGGCCTTTGCAGCAACCGTTCCCAGAGACATGGATTCCCTCCATCAGCGCAGAGAGCATCGAGTGGGCAGCGAAAAATCACGTGCGGCTTGCGGCTTCGTGGTCGCCCACCGAACAAATTCAAGAGAGTTTCGATTACTATCGGCGCTATGCCAAGGAAAACTACGGTTGGGAACCCGGACTCGATCACTGCGTTGTGTCGCGGGATGTCTACGTGGCCGAGACCAATCAAAAGGCCCGTGAGGAAGAGGAAGCGAACCTTCTCATTGGACCCGCCGAAGAATTCGGGGGTTCACCGGCCAAATACGGGCGGAGTGTGGAGGATAAGTATTTCAGTGAGCGGGCCACTTCTTACAAAAAAGGCCAGCACGTTGGCGTGATGGAAATCAAAGGTTGGTCCTATGAAGACCTGCAGGATTCCGGGATCGTGATTGCCGGGGATCCTGACACCGTCACTGAGAAGATCTTCGTCCAAGCCAAGGCCCTCGGTTTGAACAAGATCATGCTGCGGCCAGTCTTCGGTAGGCTCCGGTTGAGTCAAGCAAAGAAAAGCATGGAGCTTTTGGCAAAAGAGGTGATGCCTAACTTGAGGAAGGAAACTCCTGCCGTTGCAGTTGGGGCTACCTCATAACTCCATGGGAATGTCCGGCGCTGATGGAGTAGGTTTTGATGGTAGCCTTCACAAATAAACAGTTATTAATGTTTCAGTGTATCCTTATTGGAGAGTCAGGAAATTCGGAGGTGATTAACGCCATTTGATTCCTTGCGCGAGTACGTGTCTTCTCTGGAGCGAATTGGAGAGCTCAAACGCATCAAGGCGCCGGTGGATCCGGTCCATGAGTTGGGTGCCATCGCCTATGTGTCGTTGCTCCGAAAAGAGCCGCGCTCATGTTTGAGAACGTTCAGGGGTACAAGACCCCGGTACTGACGAATGTTTTGTCCACGGAAAAAAAGATGGCGGTTGCCCTGGGAGTTGAAGGCGACATGAAGATGATGTTTGAGAAGTTTCTCTCCGGCTTCAATGAAACCGTTCAGCCTGTTGAGGTGAAGGGGGGTCCTTGCAAGGAGGTCATCCACATGGGGGAGGAAGTCAATTTGGAGGAGTTTCCTACACCGGTTTGGCATGAGAAGGACATCGGACCCTATATCGGAACCTTCCATGGCTGTATCACGAAAGACCGTGATACGGGTGATCTCAACATGGGGATGTATCGCCTTTTGATCAAGGATAAGAACACGCTTTACATGTCCATGCACAGGGATGGCCTGAGGCATTTACGCCAATACAAAACAAACAACGAGCCGATGCCTATGGCGGTTGCCATAGGGATGGAACCTCTACTATGTATTGCATCGATGAACCCTATCAGTTCGGGGCTTGCCAGGCACGCCGAGTTTGCATTCACCGGGGGGCTTCGACAAAAGCCCGTGGAACTAACAAAATGTGAGACCATCGACATGGTTGTGCCCGCCCACTCGGAGATTGTCCTGGAAGGGGAGGTGCAGACGGGTGTGAGGGTAACCGAAGGGCCCCATGGGGAATCCCATGGGTTTTACGGGACCGAAGAGGACGGGATCGTGATCAAGGTAAAATGCATCACCCATAGGAAAGATCCCATCGTACAGGGACTGATCTGTAATTACATGGAGGATGGAGGATAGCGAATCTCCCGTTCAGCCGTGCTCTGGGGCAAGCTGAAGAGCCTGGGGACCCCCGGCGTTGTGGACGTGAGATTCCCGGACCCCGGCTGCGGCAGGGAAATCTGTGTGGTTGCAGCCGATATCAACGAACCGGGACAGGCGACTCAGATCATCGATACGGTTTGGGGAGTAAACGCTTTGGGGCCGAACTGGGTTATCGTGGTGGATGGGGATGCTAACCTTGATGATTGGAACGATATTTGGTGGAGGATTTACTCCATGGCGCTTCCGCACAGGGATATTTGGATCACGCCGCCGCGGCAGAGAGGCGGGCACCAGCCAATGATAAAGCATGGATTTGCGTCGCGCATTTCCATTGACGCGACTTCAAAGTTCAAGGACACTGTGTTCCCGGAAAAAAATATGGTGAGCCGGGAGTTGACCCAGAAGGTCCTGAAGCGATGGGGAGAGCTTGGGCTGGAATAGATCGGATCCGAGGCGGAGGGAAGATCGAGGATTGAGGATCGATGATTGATGATTGATGATCAATGATTTTAGAATGAGCGTAGGGATAGGAAGAAAGGGTCCATGGGCGTGAATAAAGTTGTCGGGTCATCTTTGCCCCGGGTGGAAGGCTACGCCAAGGTCACCGGCGCTTGTCTCTATGCCGCCGATTACCAGCGCCCGGGAACGTTGTGGGGCAAAGTGCTGCACAGCCCTCTTCCCCATGCACGGATCCTCAACGTGGACACTAGCAAAGCCCGAAGCATTCCAGGAGTCAAAGGGGTCGTTATCGCTGACGATATCTCACCTCGATTGGTAGGGGCAACCCTTAAGGACATGCCGATTCTGGCCAAGGACCGGGTCCGTTTCGTAGGAGAGGAGATTGCAGCGGTGGTTGCGGTTGATAAGGATGTGGCGGAAGAAGCCATAGGGCTCATCGAAGTCGACTACGAGGAGATGCCCACGGTCTTCGAATCCCTCGAAGCCATGAGACCCGATGCCCCGATCCTGCACCCGGAATATGTTTCCTATGAAGGGCCTCGCACCAAGGCCCCTGATCTGCACAACGTCCAGACATTGGTTCGCGGCGGCAAGGGGGATATCGACCAGGGCTTTCGCGAGTCGGACCAGATCTTCGAAGTTACCTTTCGCGTGCAGATGGTGCACCAGGGTTACATTGAGCCGTACGCTTGCACCGTCGAGGTGGATGCGGAGAGTCGAGTGGCGGTTTGGGTTTGCAATCAGGCCTTTTTCAAACTGCGCAGGGTCCTGGCCCAATATCTGGGTATCGAAGAAAAGGCAATCACGATCTACCCCAGCAACATGGGAGGTTCCTTTGGGGCCAAAGATTTTCTGACGTACGTACCAGTGGCTTACTACCTTTCCCGTATGACGGGGAAGCCCGTTAAGTTTGTAAAAAGTTACGCCGAGGAGCTTGCGGCTAGCTGTCCCCGCCATCCGGCAGTGGTGACACTTCGCACCGGCGTTAAAAAAGATGGGACCCTGTGGGCCTGGGAGGGCAAGACTTTTTACAATGGCGGGGCCTATGGGGCGTATAAACCCAACCCCGAGGGGTCCATGAGCGGTGCTTATATGGTAGCGGGGTCCTACCGTATCCCGCATACGCGGCTAGAGGGCTACTGCGTTTATACGAATCAGGTGCCTTGC
>JAPUHZ010000102.1 GCA_027297485.1 Deltaproteobacteria bacterium | reverse complement strand
GATTCTCAGCGTGACTGTGCCAGGACTCAATTCAATAGCTCTTTAATTGAGTCCTGGGGGTCTAAAACCGAGCAAACCCATGCCCAGAGCGGATCTGAGCCTTAAAAGAATTGACATTTCATGAATTGTATCTGAGCGGTCTTTAGAAGGGCAGTAAACCTACTTTGTGAGTCAGGAAAGCCTCGAAGCCGGATCCCAAAGGCTTGGGCTACCGGATGGGGCTGGCTTCAGGTCCGTTTTCTATGACGGGCTGTCCAAAGTTGTTGCCGAAAGTGGCACAGTTAGGTGAAACAAGACCAGTGGTTTGTCTATTGGCTCTGTAAGAGGACCCTATTGTTTGCGGTGCAGATATATGCACTCCAGCATCAGGATCATTTCTGCAAGCAAGCCGGCGGACCTCTAGGCCGTGGCGGGTAAGGTGGGAGGTGTTAATTTTGACGTGGCCAATCTTCACCATTGGCTGTAGCCTTCCCGGGGTCGAGATGTCAGAGTCTCGGCCCCTTTGTTTTTGCCTTTAGGTACTTACCAAACTCTCAAAAGACACGGACAATTTACGGACAGGCCAATAAAAAGCCTTGACGTGTAAGGTTTTAACAGGGTGCCTTGGACTATCAGTCCAGGACTAGGAGCAACCCTGGGGGGGTTCGAGTTCCCCCTCCGGCACCATTTGCACTCCGGCGGGAAATTGTAAGGGGGAGGCTTAGCAAGCCTCTCTTTCCTTGTGGATGATCCTGGATCTTCTGCAGGACTCTATTAATGCGTCGATTAATTGCGTGTTGGGTGGAAATGGGCCTCCTTAGGTTTATACGACCCCTGCCGATTCTCCATTGCCAGACCCTTGACAGCCATTTTAGTATTTAATATAAGGTGATTCTATATATTCGGAATATAAAAAGGAGGGTTCCATGTGCAAGCGATTCTCATGTTTGACTATAGTTCTCGTTGGTTTTATTTTTGTTCTGACCGCGTCAAGTCCAACTTGGGCGAGCTCTCACTTCTACAAGGGAAAATCTATTCGATTCATAATTGGCATGGGTCCAGGAGGGGGTTTTGACCTCTATGGCCGTCTTTTAGCCCGGCATATGGGGCGGTACATTCCGGGTCACCCTCAGGTGATTGTTCAGAACATCCCAGGAGCGGGAAGCTTGGCGGCTGCCAACCTGGTATACCAGAAACAACCGGGCGATGGCCTTACCATGGTTATGCTGCATTACGGCGTGGTCACGCAGGCTATAGCGGGATCTCCCTTAGCCAAGTTTGATCCCCGGAAATATATCTGGATTGGGGATCCTACCATCGGTGGATTGCCGCAGGTATTGTGGATGCGTACAGACCTCCCTGTCCGCTCCGTGGATGACTTGAAGAAAGCGAAAAAACCTTGGCGTCTGGCATCAACAGGTGTCGGTGTGACTTCCGGGATGGTTGCCGAATTCCTGAAGCTTATAGGTTTTCCGGTAAAACTTGTGTTGGGGTACAAAAGCTCAAGTAATATCATGTTGGCCCTGGAGCGAAAAGAGGTCGATGGTTATAGTATCTCCCAGGCCACCATGCAACAGGTTTTCCGCCGTTACCTTGATGAAGGAATCCTCCGGCCTATCCTTTCTATAGGCAAAGATCCTCGTCTCAAACCCCTTCCCGGTGTCACTGCCTTGGAGGACCTCAAGCTCTCACCGGAACAACGCAAGCTGGCTAAATTCTTTACCACCGGTGCTGCGTTGCTTCGGGTGCACGCGGTTCCCCCTGGAACTCCAACGGAGCAAGTGAGAATCTTACGGGAGGCCTTTCTTAAAGTCTTGAAGGACCCCAGGCTCCTAGAAGAGGCCAGGCGCATGAAGGTTGTGATTTCGCCTACGTCAGGACAGGAGATCACACAGCTAGTCGAAGCGCTCACTCAGGCCTCCCCAGAGACCGTCAAGAATTACAAAAAGCTTATTGGGCTGAAATGACAAGATCAAAAATAAAGAACGCAAGTCCATAGACCGGAACTATTGCCTGGAGGACAATAGAATAGACTCAAGGAACACTAGAAAGATTCCAAGGAGGATAAACAGTGACTGAGCAGGAATGGAGTGACCAGATGGTGAAGCTAGCTCGGGCGGAGATACAGTCCGATGTTTACAAGCGCTACTATGGGATCAAACTCACCAAGGCCTGTGCTCAGGTGTACCTTGCACAGTTGGGCCTGTTCATTCGTCATCGTCGCGACTGCTGGGCCAACGTTTCAGCCAACTGTCCCGAGCTGTCTGTAAAACAGAAAATTCTTGAGCATGAGTATGAGGAAATTATCGAAGATGAATATTCGAAATATGGTCATCTGGACCTCGTAGTCCGCCAGGCAAAATCAATCGAAGTGTCGTCGGAAGAGATACTAAACGTGAGGCCCCTGCCAACCACGATGACAGCTTTGTACGCCTATGGCTGGCTCACAAGAACAAGGCCATGGCAAGAGGGGTTAGCGGTGCTGATGGCGACAGAGCGAGTACAGAACAATAAATTACTTGAAGATTTGGGAGGGGGCCATTCGCTCAAAACGGCTAAGAAATGGATGGAAGATCTAGGGTTAACCTGGGAGCAGATTCCTAACACTGCTGCCCACAGTAAGGCGGATGAAAAGCATAGCGAGATGTTCTTATCGGTCCTGGCCGAGTTTGTACCTGAGCATCAAGAAGAAAAGGTGCTTCAGGGAGCCAAGGAATCACTTGATCTTCGCGAGTTGATGTACCACGGCATTAACGAGGCAATGGAGAAAGTCTAATCAAATAATAAACGGGAATCAGAGAGGAGGAAACAATGGACCACCCAAGAATCCGCCATATCGCAATCAACGTACAAGACAGGGAAAAAACTGCCGAATTCTACAAAAATGTTTTCGCTCTGGAAGAAAAATCCAGGGGACCGAACGGGACGATTTATCTATCCGATGGTTTCGTTGATATTGCTCTGATCAACACAACGAGACTCCCGTGGGGGATTAATCACTTTGGCTTTCAGGTGGACAGCGTGAAGGCGATTGAGGAGGCTGCTCAAACCACCGCCAATTCCAATACTTATGGGGCCATTGCAGAGAGCTGGATCCAAGACCTGGAAGGAAATAGGGTCGATATCTCGAAGGATGGCTGGCCGATCTAGCAGATATTGGTGGGCGACCCCGTCTTTCAGTGGTGCGCCACATTGAAGGCAAAGCGGTAATCAGAAAATTTTGATCGGCTGAAAAGGGGAATAAATTTCTTCAGGAGGAGAGAAAAATGGACGCTGCTGCATGGAGGAAAGCCATAGGAGAGATGGTGCGTGATCACATGCGGTCACCTCAATTGGAACATTATTTTTCAGTCAAGATGACGAAGCCACGAGCCCAGGTTATGCTCACAGAACTAGCTCACTTTGTTCGTCATCGTCGCGACTGCTGGGCCTATGTATCTGGCAATTGCCCGGAATGGGCCGTTAAGCAGAAAATCCTCGAGCACGAGTTCGGTGAAGTCATTAAGGATCAGTATTCCGAACACGGCCACTTAGATCTTATTATGCGCCAGGGGAAAGCTATTGGTTTAACAGCCGAGGATATACTGAATGTTGAGCCGATTACCACTACCCGTGCGACTCTGTATGCCTGGGCTTGGATGACCAGAGAGAAAAGCTGGATCGAAGGATTGGCTGCTATGACCGTCACGGAGTGGTCCAACGATGACCGTCTACTAGGCGATCAGGGAGGGGGTCACTCGACTCGAATGGCCAAACGTTGGATAGAAGATATAGGAATCAAAATGAAGGAGATGCCAAATTTCAGCGCTCACGCAGAGGCTGATGAAGACCATAGCGATATGTTCCTTCCTTATCTATCCAAGTTTGCCACGGGCGAGAAGGGGGAGATGGCGCTTAAGGCGGTTCGGGAATCGCTAGATCTCTTTGCTATCTACCGCGAAGGTGTCGCTGTGGCAATGGAGAAGTGTCCTTAAAAGGTTGACGCCACAGGCGTTTTATAACCGACTGCTCTTTCTATTTTGAGCCCCCGCTATGGCGTGAACTCCTCACTTCTGTATTACAGATCAACGTACAACCCAGCCTAAACGGTTTTCTTTCCATGATCAAGACTAGACTTTCCTCTATTTTAATAGGTAATTCACTATTTTCTTTTCCATTGGCTCTCTTGGTCTTTAGGCCGACACGATCTAAGGAGTGAATTGTGTAGGATGGTCGAAGCAGCTGTAATTGCTATAGCAAACCTGTTTAGTTGCCCCTGCGCCATGGGTGTTGTCCCTTTGAGATTATTGTATTTGTTCTCTGGGGTGCTCTTCGGGTTGTCATTGGGTGCGATTCCTGGGCTAGGAGGATTAGTTGGCCTCTCCATTCTGCTCCCGTTCACCTTCGACATGGATCCCTTCCAGGCCTTTGCCATCATGATTGGGTTGAGCTCGGTCACGAGCACAGCGGATACCATTCCCTCGGTTCTCTTTGCAGTGCCCGGGACAGTCGCCTCGCAAGCGACTATTCTGGATGGGCACCCTATGGCAAAGAAAGGTGAGGCAGGGAGAGCTTTCGGCGCAGCATATACAGCTTCTATGTTGGGGGGACTTTTCGGTGCGCTTGTTTTGGCCGTTTCGATCCCGGTCCTTCGCCCCTTGGTTTTGGCATTCGGCGCGCCGGAGTTTTTCATGTTGGGCCTGCTAGGCATTTCTATGGTAGCCATGCTGAGCGGCCGTGCTCCTATAAAGGGGCTAATTGCAGGGGGATTGGGTCTTATGGTGGGTATGGCGGGTATGGATCCCACGACGGGAGTGCTTCGGTGGGTGTTTGGTCAGGTGTACCTCTGGGACGGGATTCCATTGGTCCCTGTGGCCCTGGGGATATTTGCCATTCCAGAGATCGTGGACCTGACCATCAAGGGCACCCGCATCACTGATGTGCCTCGGGAGGCCATGAAAGGGGTCATGATAGGCATCCGGGATTCGTTGCACCACTGGTTTCTGGTTCTGCGATGCAGCGCCATCGGGGTACTAGTAGGTTTTATCCCTGGCCTGGGTGCTCCGGTCGTAGACTGGTTCGCCTATGGTCATGCACAACAGACAGAAAGCGGTGCGTGGGAATCATTTGGCAAAGGCGACGTACGAGGTGTCATTGCTCCCGAGAGCGCCAATAACGCCAAGCAGGGTGGAGCCTTGATCCCCACGATCGCCTTTGGTGTACCCGGTAGCGCTTCCATGGCACTGCTACTGGGCGGTTTTATGATCCAGGGGCTTACACCAGGACCCGAGATGCTCACCAAGCACCTGGACGTTACCTACACAATCATTTGGAGTCTAGCAATCGCCAATGTCTTCGGGACCGGCCTGTGCTTGCTGTTGACCAACTATTTGGCAAAGATCGCCGTGATACGTATCCATCTCCTCGTACCACTGGTGATCGTGGTGGTGTTTTTAGCTGCCTTTCAAGCGTCAAGGAATATTGGCGATCTCTTATTCTTGTTATTTTTCTCCGTGCTAGGATGGTTCATGAAGCGCTTCGGCTGGCCTAGACCTCCCCTGATTCTTGGACTCGTGCTTAGCACTATCATCGAGAGATATCTATTCATTTCCGTTAGCGCATACGGCAGCTCCTGGCTCGTTCGACCCATCGTGGTAGCGGTTGCGATCATGATCGTCATCAGCTTGGTGTATGGTTTCCGTAATCCTCGTGGACATAAGAGTATTGGCTCTTCTCCAAAGTGAGTGGGTGATTTTGGGACATTTTCGGCTCTCTGGGAGCATGCAAGTGAGACTTTTTGGGCAGGGATTTTTCTTGTCCTGCAAACCGTCCCTCCTCCGCTAGCGAACCTTCACCGTGGTGTTCAAGCTCTAACCCAAACCCGGTGTCCCCTTGCGCCGCCCAGCGCAGCCGAAAGCATGGGAAGTAAGCCGCGTCGGTCAGTCGTTGAGAGAACATCATGCCACTTTTTTTCACAACGTAAAACTCAGGAAACCCTCATCCAGAGCCACTTTCCGTACAATCAGGCTGTATTTTTACCCACTCGATAGGAAGAAGATCCAGAGTATTATACCGGATAGGCTCGGTTGGTTCTCTGGGTTCGGTGGGCACTGCGGGCAAAGTACGTTCTGTTCCACTCTTCCCGAATAGCTTGGCCCATACTCCACAAATTCCGAGAAGAGAGACCACCATTACGAGAAGACCGGAACTAGCAATGATCAAAAACACGAGCGTTACTATCCTGAACCATGAAGCATCCATCTACTTCCTCCCATTCCCTTTCACCTTGGATCTGTGTCTAGATCCGCCGCGTTCAGTGCGTCACAAAGCTCAGCCAGTTCGCTCTGACCTTTCCTAAGAATGCACAGTATGTTTGGGCTTAGAGTTCCATCGTCGGTTGCAGTGATGGCGAGAAGCCAATTGTGGACTCTTATTATCTTCCTGCGCTGGTCCATCGATAAGATCATCACGCTA
>JAPUHZ010000101.1 GCA_027297485.1 Deltaproteobacteria bacterium | reverse complement strand
CAGTATGCCCTAGCGGCTGGGGCCTGTCAAGGAGAGCCGGGGGCGGGATAGGTGGTGGCCGACGACGACCATGGGCGAAGATTGTCAAGATATCACTGAACATAAGCCGCTTGCACACGAGGTGACAGACTTAAGAGCTCGCGCAATAGTACAAGCGAGGCGTGAAGTAGGCGCGTGTCCCGATCCGGAGAGGACTGAGGGTCCGGGGCGAACTTGCCGCCGTGAAACAGGTTATTCCGGATCTGACGAACCAGACGGATAACGCACTCGGCTTCCGATGCAATAGGTGGCATATTGAGGGGAAACCAATCAAGTTTACCGCCCTCGACAGCGAAGCGCCGAAGCGGTTCACTTGTGAGATACAGGAACGCATCTCGGACCTCAGCGGTTCGGGTCGGGTCAAACAAACGACTAACGGCATCGGCGAACCCAAGCCAATCAGCCTTTGCTTCACCGCCCCCAGGCTGGAGAAAGTTGGTTACCTTTAATGCGAATTCGAAGCGAGAAAAGACCGCAAGAAACTCAAGAACAAGATCCGGCTTGACTGTGAGATGGGTCAATGCGGGGTCCACGACTGGCCCTCTAACCTCCGAGCTCATCGGGCGCGGCGCGTAACCCTGATGGAACCATGCGAAATGCGCTCGCCGCGCTCTGGTGGAACGAATCGTTAGGCGTATTATTAGGTTAAACTCCTATCAATCAATCGTTTCTTCTATGAACTCGATAAATCTAAGGCAGAAGTTCCTTAGGTCGTGCGCAGAAATTGTAGCTTGCCAATCTCCGTTCTTGCTTCTGAAAGTAACAACCACTTTGCTTGCTTCTCGATCATCGGACGAGAATTGAATATTACAGTGTGCGATAGCGTTCCGAAGGTTATGTATGAGTTGGCCAAGGCCTTTAGACGGTTTCGTCTCATTCCACTTAGGCCATCCTGATTCATCAAGGGTACTAACTAGCGTTCGTCTTATTTTTAGATCCGCATTCTTCTCCCAGGGGAACACGATTAACCCAAGACTAGAGGTAATAATCTGCGTTACCACATGTACGTCATGGCCAGATTGCTTCGCTTTTTCGATGCATAGGAGATTTTTCTTGCATCGGTCAGCGAAACCCAGAGAGTCGCCTCTTGATGCCAGTTCCATGATGCTCATTTGCCCCCTATCCGCCTAAGTATTGAGTATACTGATTGAGTGTGCCGCAGGTGGGCCGGGGACTATGGTTACCCCGGTTCCATCGCTTACTCCCGTGAAGAGGGCCTAAGTATGTCTCGGTGGTCCAGGGCTGGCAAGGGCAGTCAGCTACGCAGGAGTCTCAAACCCCAGGGCCGTTTGTTCAAGTAGGGCGTCAAATGTAAAGCCTTAACCCCAAATCCGGTGGGGTTCACGTGCAAAATCAAGACCTGGCCCCCGCCGAGGACTCTATTGGCTATAATAGCCCTCTTTCAATCAAATACGTCCTACCTTTCTGTCTAAGTCGAGCGACTGGAGGATCATCGACGATTTCCTGGAGATAACTAACGTGCCCTGCTTTGGCGAGGTTTTTTAAATAGTATTCCATCTTTGGACGGGACATCCCGAAATGCCGAGCCAGGTCTTCAGCTGTGAAGCCCTCATCGCCCATTTCAGCGATTGCCTTAAGGACATCACGTGACTCGTCATCCAAATCTTCCTGGGGCGCGGGGCGAGATACGGCCTCAACCACTGCAACTTCCCGTACCGCGGCCGGCTCAAGCTGAAGGGCAGCTGTAAGCTCCTTCCTCATGGCATCTTGGTCAATTCTGGGTACTTGTTCGATTTTCAGGTGGGCGGCGAGGCTGCCGAAGAACTCGTTGACGAAACTATCGGAGTCCATATCCAATGCTTGAAAAGTCGAAATGGGGGGAGGCAATTCGCCCTTCCGCTGCCCAGAATGACAGACGGGTATGATAGGAACCTTTTTGATCCAACCACAGCCCATCTCAAAATTGATCCAAGGTCGTGGGAGAGATGCGGGACTACAAAGGACGACTATCGCAGCGGCTAATCCGAGGGCCTCGTCAATGGTATCGAGCCACCTCTTCCCTGCTGGAATATTACGCACGTCACTAGCAACAAAGACTTTACACGTCCCCGCGAAAGTGGACTCAATCCACTCCTTTATGACGGAAGCAATCCGCGCCTCTTCAGCGATGTGACTGATAAAGATTTTGGACATCTGGTGCTCCCCAGCAACCAAGACTAACCATCCTAGCCGTCGTCCTATGACCGGCTGGGCGCATTCAGGAAGAAGCGAGCATCCATGACTTTCTCGACGACCATTCCGAAAGAGCGCTTCATGCCCGAACGATTATGCCAGAAGTGGGCCGGGGGCTATGGTCACCCCGGTTTCATCTTAACTCCCGTGAAGAGGGCCCCAGTATGCCCTGCTCGCGCAGGAGTGTCAAGGACTGCCACTAGCACCATGGGACTTTAGTGGGTTGTGGGGGACGAAAAGACCTCGTGCGCGATTGCAAGACCTGACGCCTTCCCTCCCTTTCCCTACTTCTCACTTAGACAACTTGCTCTTCTTCAAGTAATGTTTGTAGCTTTCCCTGGCCCGACCAAGGTATTGAGGATCAGCTTTGATCCTATCAACGATGTGTGTCACTAGCTTATTCGAATAACAATGAGTTCCCGTTTGCCTCAGAAGGTAATGAAACGATGAATCTGCCTTTTTAATGTTTTCCTTGTGAAGAATAGCCTGAAAGTCAAATGTGGTAAAACTGACTTCTGCCCCGAGACTTTTCTGAATTTGCAGTACAGCGGGTTTCTGAGTGTAAGGGTGGGTGACCGACACATCCTTGGGTACCTCTATAATTTGTCCTGTTATTGCCCCGCCAGGACCAGCTCCTAGGCTGATATCCGCTTCCTTTGGTTTTTTTGTGAGAACTAGCTTATATTCGATCGAGATAGAGAATTTTCTATCCTCCATCTTGTTCTCTTCGTCCTGAAGATCAGCACGCTGCTCCTGTAGAAATTTGAGAACGCTTTCTCCGTAGCGCTTTCTGATGATTTGTGGTTCCAGATCCTTCAAATCCCACACAAGGCTTAACAATGGTGGCGTCGCACGGTCGCCTATCGTTCGCTTGAACCATGTTCGCAGATAATCGACATAGTTGAGCACACCGGCTTGAAATAGGCCGCCGTAAATAGCTTCCATCTCAGGTACCAGCAAATGCATAGCTTTGTCACGAATCTCTGCGACCTTTTCGATGTTTCTACGCACTGGATCTTTTTCATTCGGAATAACCCGAAGTATTGCATCCCTAATGGAAAGAGAGCGTTGAGGTTGCCCTTTTTTCTTCGAATAGTAAATCGAGCTTTCCTTGCCAGAAGCATCGATCAGGCGCGCTTTCGCAAGAAGCTCCCAAGCATTGATGAAGAAAAAACAAAAACCCTCTATTCGATACTGAATGGTCGGTTTGTTGAATATCTCCAATGCAAGCGTGAACGCCTGCTGGCTTCGGTGAAGTAGGTCTCGGGTGATTCGTTTCATGTGGTACAACCTGTGAGATTTGATTACTCCGTGAACGTTCAGACCCTGTAATCGATGGGACAAGACCTCGAAACTGAAGGTGGGGAAAACGCTAGGCCCAAGTTACTAAAAAGCAAAACGCCTTCCCGGGCCGAGCTGCGCCCGAGAAGGCGTCGGAATTGTCTGATGCGCCACCGAATGTGCCGCTGGTGGGCCGGGGGCTATGGTTACCCCGGTTCCATGGCGGGAATCTAGCACAGATGGGCTGACCTTTCAAACGGGGATCGTCTCGCGGACCTCACCCGACGTTCCCGCCTCTGACGGTTACAGTTTGGTGACAATCGGAAGATGC
>JAPUHZ010000100.1 GCA_027297485.1 Deltaproteobacteria bacterium | reverse complement strand
GGCGGGTTATTTTTTCTTCTCTTTTAAGGCGCGCCAGACGCGCTCGGGGGTAAGCGGCAGATCTTTGATGCGGACACCGGTGGCTCGGGCTATGGCGTTAGTGACGGCCGGGGAGACGGCTACGAGTCCCCCCTCTCCCATCCCTCGGGCCCCATGCGGTCCAGGGCCGTCGCGATTTTCGACAAGAATGGATTCGAATGCTTCAGGCACATCGGAGAAGTTCGGAACCTTATAATCTACGAGACTGGAATTGATGAGCTCGCCTCCTTCATCATAGACCATTTGCTCGAACATCGTGTGGCCGATGCCCTGCATCGCCGCCCCCTCTTCCTGGCCGATGCATTGGTTTGGATGGATCGCTTTCCCCACATCGGCCAGTGAGACATAGCGTTTGATGTGAATCTTTCCGGTCTCCTCGTCGATATCCAACTCGGCACTCCCCATACCAATCTCCCAGAATACAGGCAAAGATCCCGTGATATCGAGACCAACTTCTCCTCTGCCAATCAGTTCACCGCCCGGACCTCCGAAGCGGTGCTTCAAAGCTTCCTGAAAAGTCATTCTCGCCTCGCCGCAAACCAGACCCCCATCCATGACTCGGACCTGGCCGGGTCGAACTCCGAAGGCCGCAGCAGCAATATTTACCAGCTGTTTTTTGAGATCCCGAGCGGCCGCTTGGACGGCGGTTCCCATCAGGGTCGTGGATCGGCTTGAGCCTGTCGAGCTGTCATAAGGAGTCACCGAGGTATCAGCACCGCCCAAACGGATGGAATCCAGTGGAATAGTGAGTTCTTCGGCAGCAATTTGTGAAAGAACAGTTCTCACCCCTTGCCCCATTTCAGTACTCCCTGCCAGAACATTCACGCTCCCGTCGGCCTGGAGTCGGGCCATCGCCACAGAAATCGGCGTGGCGCCAGCATTGGTTGCACCGACCGCTAAGCCTACGGCCGCACCTTTTTTCTTGGAGCGCTTCTTCCATTGACTTTTGGAAACGAGTTTCTTCAGGCTCGATGCCAGGTTGGCATCCATGCCCCTCAGCTTGGGACGGAGCTCCTCACCTTTTTTTAGAAGGTTCTTGAGCCTCAACTCGGTTGGATCGATTCCCAGCTTGGAAGCAATGATATCCATCTGCGACTCGGACGCGAAGATCGTCTGGGGTGCGCCGATGGCACGAAAAGAGCCTGCTGAGCCGGAATTGGTATAGACCGCATAGGCATCAGTACGAATGTGGGGAATTCTGTAGGGACCCAAAACCCTGGTGGCCGCCCGAATGGCGACCGCAGGCCCATTGTCTGCGTATCCACCTGTATCGAGGTAAATCTCGGCCTCACGAGCGACCAAGGTCCCGTCTCTTTTGACGCCCGTCTTTAATCTGACTTGGACCGCATGTCTGCGGACGGTGAGCATGGACTCGGCAACCGAGAGGCAAATCTTGACCGGCCTTTGAGCCTTGCGTGACAGAGCAGCCACTAAGGGCTCAAACTTGGTGTAGGACTTACTCCCGAAACCACCGCCCAGATAAGGAATGATGAGTCGCACCTTGGCGAGAGGCACACCAAATATCCGCGCAATATCCGCTCGAACCTGAAAAGGATGTTGGGCTGAGGACCAGACCGTAATCCCCTCACCTTTGAAATCTGCGATGACAGAGTGCGGCTCCATGGCATAGTGATAGACCATGGGAAAGGTAAAGTTGTCTTCGAAAACCTCGTCCGCCTCCGCAAAGCCTTCTTCGACGTTACCCTTCTCCACGCGCTCGTGGCTGCAGATATTATTGGCTGAGTTCTCATGGATCAGTGGCGCCCCTTTTCTCAGGGCTGCTTCCAACCCTATGGCCGCTGGGAGCTCCTCGTAATCGACTGTGATAAGGGAGAGGGCTTCGTGAGCGGTTCCCTCATCAACCGCGGCAACCGCGGCTACGGGCTCTCCAACATAGCGGACCTTTTGGATGGCAATGACAGGACGCCCGTTGTAATAAGGATCAATGTCTGAAATATCGGCTGCGGTGAGCACCGCAACCACGCCAGAGAGGGCCTCAGCCTGGGAGGTGTCAATGCTAACGATGCGTGCGTGAGGATAAGCGCTACGGAGGATTTTGCCGTGGAGCACCCCGGGGATCACCAGATCCCCGGTGAACTTAGCCTTCCCCGTTACCTTTTCAATCCCGTCTACCCTGGGAACATTCTGGCCGACAAACTTAAGTTGCCGCTTTGGCATATCGACTCTCGCAAGAAAGAATTGGTCTCAAATTAACAGACCCACCGAAGGTCTGCAATCACCGGCCCAAGTAATTGCTCCCCATACTCCATTCAAAGCCCAACCTTCACACTGCTTGTCAAAAGCCTGCCAGGTGGCGTAAAATCTGCAGAAAACATGTCGGGAACAACAACGAAGTAGAAAAGCGGCCGTTCCCAAGACTGTTTGACGGACCTAAGGATTTGATATGCAAACCGAGGCCAAAGCCAGAATTCGGATTAATGACCTTCTACGCCGGTCTAGCTGGCGGTTTTTCGATGACGAGAGCGGCCCGGCGACCTGCTGACTACTGACGAGCGCGAGCGGCTAATGACGAATTTCTGCGGCTATGACATTTCGCCTGACATGGCGCGCCTATCCCGTGTGAACATGTACCTGCACGGCTTCGCGAATCCCCGTATCCACGAGTACGACACGCTCACCAGCGAAGAGCGATGGGACGAACGCTATGACATCATCATGGCCAATCCCCCGTTCATGACCCCAAAAGGCGGTATCCGCCCGCACAACCGGTTTTCCATCAAAGCAAAGCGCAGTGAAGTGCTCTTCGTCGACACCATCGCCGAGCACCTGAATCCCAACGGACGAGCGGCGTTGTTGGAGTCAACCTGGAGGTTGATCGAGATTTTTGACGCGAAGATCAAGGCGAAACTGGACGAGATTTGGGGAGCGGAAGACATCCCGGGGCAACAGCTTCGTACAAAAGCAAATGGCCAATGAAAAGAAGATCGTTATCATCGCGGGGCCGAATGGAGCTGGGAAGACTACTTTCGCCCTCGAGTTTCTACCGCACGAAGCAGACTGCCCTGACTTTATCAATGTGGACCTGATTGCCGCGGGACTTTCACCCTTTGACCCCGATCGGGTTGGCATTCGCGCGGGTCGGCTCATGCTCGAAGAAATCAAGCGCCGGGTCCGAGATGGAAATAGCTTTGCTTTTGAAACCACACTAAGCGGGCGCCATTACGCGCGGATGATCCCTCGCTGGCGCACGGCCAGGTATCACGTTAAGCTTATATTCCTTAACCTGCCTACCGCCGACTTGGCCGTGGCCCGGGTCGCTGGGCGGGTAGCACAGTGCCAGAGTCTGTAATACGGCGTCGTTTTGACAGCGGGTTGCGCAATTTCCATAATATCTATCGAACGTTGGTGAATAGTTGGATACTCTACGACAACTCCGGAACCAACCCTCGTCTCATAGCATGGGGAGACAATCCATGAAGCAACAAACTTTAGGTTCAAAGGACCCGGATATTCTGGCATCAGCAAAGGCCCTCCGTCGGGCGGCGCGGCGAGCCAGGGAACTTGGTTTGCAAACCGGCACGCCCGTTTATGTGCTGCGAGGCGGCAAGATCATTGACCTTATCAAGCAAAAACGCTCGCGTGCTAGAGGAAAATAAGGGACTTGACCAAGACAGTGGACAAACTAGCGGCGGAGATTCATGTTCTGCCGGACATAGAAAAATTGCGGCTGGTGGATGCGATCCTGGCTGACTTGGGCAAGCCGGACTCGAAGATCGACCGGATCTGGGCGGAGGAGGCGCGCAAGCGCTGGGCGACTTACAAAGCCGGCCGAGCCCCAACGGTAGCCTATGAGACCGTCATGGCCAAGCATCGCCGCCCGTGAAGGTAAATTTTCTTACCTTGGCCCAGCAGGAACTCGACGACGCGGTCGCCTGGTACAACGACCAAGCAACAGGGTTGGGGCAAGAGTTTCTCGATGAACTGGACCGGGTAGTTCGGCGCACCGTGACTTCCCCGTTACCTTCTCAATCCCGTCTACCCTGGGAACATTCTGGCCGACGAATTTGAGTTGCCTCTTTGCCATGTGACCTCTACAAGAAAAGACTCGAACCAACTTAACAAACCGAGGGGCACCGTGCAATAAGTGCTTGTCAGAACGGGCGATTCTCGCATAGAATGGGGCAAATTTACTGATCAATAGGCTGAGTTTTATGCCCCGCATCTTCGATAACATCGAGCAACAGCTTCTCCCCGCGCTGCAGGAAACCCTCGGCCTGTCGCAGCGCTCTGATTTCTGCGTAGGCTACTTTAACCTGCGCGGCTGGAAACAGATCGATTCCTATATTGACCAGTGGTCCGGCGACGATGGTCGCTGCTGCCGTCTCCTCGTTGGTATGCAAAGGTTGCCTCAGGAGGAGCTGGCGACTGCGCTAAGCATTACTCAACCGGACGGCGAGATTGATAATCAAACAGCGCTTCGGATAAAAAAGAAACTGGCGGAAGAGTTTCGTAACCAACTCACTATTGGCATCCCCACGAATGAGGACGAGGCCGGTCTACGCCGGCTTGCGGCGCAGATCAGAGCCAAGAAAGTAGTCGTCAAGCTATTTCTGCGCCATCCCCTGCATGCAAAGCTCTACCTCCTTTTTCGCCCAGATCCAATCAGCCCGATTGTTGGCTACCTAGGCAGCAGCAA
>JAPUHZ010000010.1 GCA_027297485.1 Deltaproteobacteria bacterium | reverse complement strand
TGTAATCATTGGTCTCTTTCTTATAGGCTACCCCGAGAATTAGGATTTTCGCTCCCCGGACGCTCTTTTCTAGTCGATTCAGGGCTTCGGTGACTAACGCTGAAACCACGGAAGGCATCATTCCGTTGATTTCTGCTGCTAAAGCGATAAAGCGGGCATGAAAGTTGAGGGACTTAAGCTTCCAGGCAAGGTAATGGGGATCAATAGGAATGCAGTGGCCTCCAAGACCGGGTCCCGGATAAAACGGCATAAAACCAAAAGGTTTGGTGGCAGCGGCGTCGATAACTTCATACGCGTCCACTCCAAGCAAATGGCACATCAGAGCCATCTCGTTGACCATGGCAATGTTGACGCTCCGGAAGGTATTCTCCAATAACTTCACCATCTCGGCGCATTTTGGGTTTGAGACCGGTACCACCTGCTCGATAAACTGTGAGTAAAATGTTTGTGCCAGCTCTGTGCATTGAGGCGTGACTCCACCGACCACCTTGGGTGTGTTTCGAGTGGAGAAAACTTTGTTTCCAGGGTCGATTCTCTCAGGTGAAAAAGCGAGGAAGAAATCTCTGCCCACCGTGAGGCCTGTAGCTTGAAGCTCGGGGAGAATAAGCTCCTCAGTTGTCCCTGGATAGGTGGTGCTTTCCAAGATCACTAGCTGGCCTGGTCGAAGATTCTTTCTAACTTCCTCTGCTGCAGTCATGATATATGAAATATCCGGGTCTTTACTCTTGCTGAGGGGGGTGGGAACACAGATGCTAATGGCATCTGCCCTACGGAGCATCTCAAAATCGTGAGTGGGGCAAAACTTTCCCGCCATGAGGGCGTTTGTAATTTCTTCGCTTTCAACATCCTGTATGTATGATTTCCCGTCTTCAAGGCTTCTCACCCTGTTCTTGTCAATGTCAATGCCGATCACATTAAAACCAGCCCTCACTATCTCCAAGGCTAAGGGGAGCCCGACATAGCCGAGCCCGATGACCGCTGCGGTCGCTGTGCGGTTGACTAGTTTATTCTTGAGCTTTGCCAACTTGAGATACCTCCGTTTCCTGTCAGTGCTTTTTGGATCCTTCTTACACGACCTCTCGGTCTTTCGTGTTCTGGGGTTTTGGGTTAGGATTGGTCTTTTTAAACTTCTCAATTTCGATGTCGTATTTGGCGATGAGTTCATACAGGTTAACTCGGCTGATGCCTAAATCTCTCGCTGCTCGGCTAACGACCCCTTTGTTTCGTAACAGAGCCTTTCGAGCGTATTCTCTTTCCATGACTTTCTTGGCGTACTTGAGATTGACGTGATTGGCTGCGATGAGGCTATAGAGTCCGTTCCCGGAATCGGGAGAAGTGGCTTGGAGGCGTTGATGCAATTGATGGACGTGCGTGGCGCGTCTGATCATTACCTTGATTTCATCCAAGACGATAGGTTTGGAATAATAGTCGATCGCCCCCAAGCGAACCGCACGCAGGGCGTTGGTATCATCATTGTTACCAGTCACAATGATGACCCGTGTAGAAGGTTCTTGCCCCAGAATCTGTTCCAATAGACGAAAACCCCCTAGATCCGTAGGACTCTGGCAGTCCAGCGAGAGATCCAAGACGACCACCTCAGGTTTTTCCCTTTGAAAGGTCGCCATGGCCTCACTCTCATTCAGAGCCGTGAGAACGTGGTATTCCGCCTCAAGGGCCCAACGCATCTGCTTGAGAATATTTTCCTCGTCATCGACCAGAAGGACTTTCGATTTCACGATGGCCTCTCTCTATATTTCATTGCACCCCTAATACGCGGGCAGCTCAATCTCAACCTTAGTCCCAGAGTTGGCCCGGCTTTCAATACGGATCTGACCTCCGTGGACCTCAACGATCGAACGGGTATGGCAGAGCCCGATCCCCGTTCCTCCTTTCTTAGTGGTTTGGAATGGCCGGAAGAGGTTTCTCAGAATCTCGGGCCGGATTCCGCAACCCGTGTCGGTGATAGCAGTCATCACCTTGCCGTTGGGATGAGAAACGGCGACTTGGACTGTACCTTCACCGTTAGGGAGACTTTGGATTGCATTGAGCAAGATGTTCGTGAATGCCTTTCGTAAAAGGTTGGGGTCCCCATAAACGATTACGGGCCTATCTTCCCGGGGGAATTCTGTGACCAGCTTTACCCCTTCTCTTTGGCAGATCTTAAGATCGTCAAAAGTGTCTTTTAGCACCTCAAGGATGTTGGCAGGCTCTAGGCTAGCAGCGAGATGTCCTTTTCGGACCGACAGACTGGCAATGAGACTAATCATCTTGTCGGTGGTCTGGGCAAACGTATCGAAGGCGTCTTGAACAAAATCTCGATTGTCACCAAGATTTTTGGCATTCTCAAGGGTCATACTCTGCTGGGTAGCCAGGTTTTTGAGATCATGAATCACAAACGAGGTGAGGCGATTAAACGGCTCCCACTCGCGTGCAACAAGAAGTTCCTCGGAAAGCCGGTGCATCAAGATAAGATGAGCGAGTTGGTTGCTGATACTGAGCAGAAACTGTTCATCCTCTAGTGTGAACTTCTTTCCGCTGAGTTCTTCCCCGATACCCACCCAGCCTAAGGTCTCTCTGTTTTTTCTCACCGGTACCATGCGCCTGATCCGAAGCTCCTTTAAGTCCTCGACCTCCATAAGGGGGAAGCTCATGATTTCCTCAACACTCTCATGCTCGGGAATCCTCAGGATATCAGGGGAGGGTAAGCCCGAGAGCCTTGGATTCATACGGATAGAAAGTTCGCTTTTGGGAGACGGGTGGAAATCTCCGTAAGAATAGGCCAGGTAGAAGTCGTCAGGAGATGCAGACCGGAGCCAGATGGTTACTTGACGGACATACATAGAATCGGCAATAAATCCTGCAAGCTTCGGTAAAATTTCGTTCAGGCTCAACGATCCAGCGGTCGTTTCTGAAAATTTCACCCATAGCTCTCTGTAATCGTATTTGTTGCCGAAAAAGTGCCTGGTAACGAAGAGTTGGACTCTTTTCTTGAAAGTGGGCGCTAGATAGAGAGAGAGTAGAAAGGCCGTAATCGAAAGGACAGCCGCAGCAAAAAGAACGGCATACGGCTGCGGAAGAATGTTAAATATTTGGATTGAGTCCATAAGTTGGTAATTTAAAGGTGATAAAAAGCTATTCTAAAGACAGAGCAATTTTAGTGCCACTCGTATGGAGCAAAAATGCAGCAATAGAGGGCCCGATTTTACTTATGAGCTACTATGGCGGGCAGTATTTCCCGAAACCCTTCCTCTCCAGCTTTTAAAGGCAAAAAAGGGACATGCGGGTCAGTCAAATATGGGTTTTAAATCTCCGACGGAGGGGCTAACAACAACCTCAATGACTGCCGGGCGTTGACTTTCCAGAGCACGACGGAGAGCAGGCCTAATGTCGGTTGGGGTTTCCACTCGTTCTGCATATGCCCCCAGGGAAAGGGCTACATCGGCATAGTTAGGAAACGGGTGGTCCACACCGATGTACCGTCCATCGTAAAATTGCGTCTGCGTTGCCTTTGCCTGGCCATAACAGCCATTCCTGGCCACCACTGCCAAGATGGGTATCCGATGTTCCACGGCCGCTGCCAGTTCAGTTAGAGCCGTAATAAACTGGCCGTCGCCTAAAACGGCGGCTACAGGCCGAGCAGGATGAGCCATTTTAGCCCCGATGGCGAAACCGAGATGTGCCCCTGGCAAGGCGAAGTCGTCAGCTTCGATGAGAGGAAAATAGGAAGTATTAAGGCAGTATTTCCACTTGATTTCACCAAAAATGATTCCCTCCCTGCCGACTTCGTCGACGATGTCTTTAAGGAGCCGTAATCGTCGGATCGGTATATCACCAGACCGAGTCAAGCGGGTCCATTCGCTGCTCCAGGCCTCCTTTCGCTCCCAGACCCTTTGGATACGATGGATGACTCTTGACGGCCATTTTTCAGCGCCCACTTGGGATAGGAAGGAGAGGATATCTTTAAGGACCATCCTGGCATCTCCAACGATACCCAGTTCGATAGCGTAGTTTCTTCCGATCTGACGCGGATCTATGTCCACCTGGATAATCTTGACATTAGGGGAAAAGATTTCGCGCGAGAAACCAAACGTGGTACGGTCATTAAAGGTACAGCCAAAAGCGATCAACACATCGGCCTCTGCTACGGTCTGTAGCGCCACTTTGTTAGCCTTACTGCCTAATCCTCCAATGGAGAGGGGATAATCATCTGGAACAATGCCGGACTTGCCCCTTGAAGTGACTATGGGGGCAAACAGAAACTCGGCCAACTCCATGGCTTCTGCGGCAGCCCGGGACCAAATAACGCCACCCCCCAGAAGGATGACCGGGCTCTGAGATTCAATAAGCAGCCCAGACGCTCGGCGGACGAGTTCCGGGTCACCCGATCCAACGCCTGACGACATGAATTGACTATGGTGGCGGACTTTTTCTGGAGTTTCCAAGACAAGAAGATCGCGGGGGATTCCCCAATACACTGGTCCCTTCTTACCCGAGGCGGCACTGCGATAAGCTTGCTCCAGAGATTCGACTGTACGATGTGGATCAGAAACCCTATGGGAGGAGCGGATTAGTTTTTCAAAGAGAGCCTCCTGTTTGAATCCCCGGGTTATGGACTCTTCTTTGTTTATATGAGCCATTGGCAGTTCGCCGGCAAGCAAAATGACAGGGGAGCCGTCATAAAAAGCCTGCGCCATAGCTGCGATTGTTTGGCTAGCGCCGGTTCCTCCAGAAACTAGAACAATAGCCGGCGTGCCGGTGACCCTGGCATACCCGTCAGCCATAAATACTGCCGTTTCCTCCCTATAAGTGGAAATGAATTTGATTGAGTCCTGGCTCGCAATATAATCCAAAAGGGGGAGGATGTCCTCGCCAACCTTCCCGAAGATATAACGGATATCCTGGGCTTTTAGAAATTCAACAATGGCCTGGGTTATAGGAATCGTCATGATGGGCTGGGTTATAGGAACTGCCATGGTAAGGGACTCCTTTTGTAAGCGGAGAAATTAGAGCAAAACCTGTTCCAAGTTATGGGTTACGCTCTGGAAAGGAAATTTTTTTCCAAAAATTAAAATTGGCTTAAGATTTGTAAACAATCTTTACATGTTTTAAAAAAGAATCTTACAATATATGAAAATATATGTACGGAAATTATTAAGAGCGGATTCCTTAGCTTTGAAAAAAGCAAATGACAGTGAAGTGTAAAGAATTATAACATTTCGCTTGACTTTTGGGCCTGATGATGGCAACCATCAATTTAGGATATTTAGTCGGTAAAAAGGAGGAATTGTTGGCTATTCCCTCACGGAAACTTTCCCTTCACAGCAGTCAGGCTGAAAGGTTAGCAGAGCTAACCTCAGTGGAGGTTACCGCGGCGCGAGCGAGAGACCCGGTCTCCATCGAAGGAGAGCAACGTTTTCTCGAGTCTTTACCGTGTGTTATTTATGAGTGCGGCCCTTCAATGGAGTTAAATTTCGTATCTGAGAATATCCTTAAACTCATCGGCTTTGAAGCTAGCGAGTTGGTTGGCAATCGTTCGCTTTGGGAGAAAAGGATAGTTGACCAGGATCTGGCCCTGGTGCAGCGAAAGCTAGACGAGCTAAAAACACTTAAATCGGTTTCTATGATCCATCGCCTTCTGGATCGAAGAGGGTTGCCAGTTTGGGTCTCTCATGGTCTCCAGCAGGTCACTTCGGGAAAAGGGGAGCTTTTCCGCGGTTGCCTTTTAGGAATAGGAGATGACATGAGAGCTCAAAGGTTGGAGCACGGCGCTGTTGAGCGCTTTGTTCACAAGATAGGCAATCATTTTCAACTTCTTAATCTTGTTGTTAGTTCCTTAAGAAGGGTTTTGCCCAAATCAAGGGAGGCGGATGTCCTTCACGAAACAGTCGAGAGGACCATAGAGCTTACCCGTAGCTTTTCAGAGTACAATTATGTTCCTGGGTCCTGGTTGGCGGCGGTTGATATGTTTGAGGTTCTCCAGGCAGCGGTTAGGCGCCATAAGCCTGCATTTCTGGGAAAGGGGACTATCCTTAAAGAGCGGATCGACCCCTCGATTGATGGGCAGGTATCAGTATCCGGAGATCCTTTCTTGCTGGAATTGGCCATAGGCCACGTTTTGCAAAACGCGCTAGAGGCTAAGGGTGATGGGCGTGAAGTGACCCTCCACGCCAGGGCTGAATCGGAAGCTGGCGTCGTGTCTGTTGTAAAGATTAGTGTCATTGATTCCGGCTGTGGGATTGAGGAAAAGGAATTGGGGCAGATTTTCTCCCCTTTCTTTACCACCAAGGAGGGCCACGACGGTCTAGGGTTGAGCATGGCATGTCGCTTTGTAGAAATGCACTCTGGTCTCATACGAGTTAAAAGCGTAGAGGGAGAAGGAACGGAGGTAGAGATTGCCCTCCCCGCAGTTGCCGTGAAAAGAACTCCTCTCGAGTAACAATGTCTTACCTATCCTAAAATTCATCCGCCGCATGTTTATTCCGCCTTATGTACAACATATTGATCGTTGAAGATCACGACCGCCTCAGAGAGCAGCTCGGCGCATTCTATGAGCAAGAGGGCTACAGGGTTACCATGGCTGCTTGTGGAGAGGAGGCGTTAGAAAAGCTTTCAAGGGAGCGGTTTGCCATTGTGCTCTCGGATGTAAAAATGCCTGGGATCGACGGCTTCCAACTCACGCGGCAAATTCGGCAGAAGTATCCTGACACGGATGTGATTCTGATTACGGCCTTTGGGAATATTAAGGACGCTGTGGAGGCGATGAAACTGGGAGCTAGTGATTATCTTACCAAGCCGTTCCAGCCCGAAGCGATCCGGTTTGTCAGCGAAAAGCTGGTTGAGAAGAGACGACTTTTGGAAGAAGTTCGCGAATTGCGGCAGATGGTCAAGGAGGAGCACGTCCTTGAGAATATCTTGAGTAAGAGTCCTAAAATGCTGAAAATTTTCGACCTGATCAAAGGGGTGGCAAAGACCGACTCGGGAGTCCTGATCACTGGCGAGACCGGAACGGGGAAAGAGTTGGTTGCACGTGCTATTCATAATCTGAGCAGGCGAAAGGACGGGCAGTTTGTTGCTATCAACTGTGGGGCTTTTCCCGACACCCTCTTGGACGGCGAGCTGTTTGGTTCTGAAAAAGGGGCCTTCACCGGGTCGGTTCAGAGTCGTGCGGGTAAGATCGAGCTTGCGGATAAAGGGACGCTTTTTCTAGATGAAATCGAGAGTATTCCCCTCCCGATGCAAGTTAAGCTGCTTCGAGTTCTCCAAGAGCGAGAAGTCGAGCGACTGGGGGGAAACCGAAAAACCAAGATTGATATGCGTGTGATTGCGGCAACGAATGTCGATCCTTTACTCTGCTTGGGTCGGGGGACTCTGCGGGAGGATTTTTATTACCGCATCAACGTGATCCCAGTCCATCTTCCTTCTCTGCGTGAGCGGCTCGAAGATATTCCTCTCTTGGTTGAGCATATCCTCAAGCGGCATTCCGTTGCCCGAGAAAGAAAGATTCAAAAAATCTCTCCCAAAGCGGTCGATCAGATGCTTGCCTATCATTGGCCTGGGAACATTAGGGAGCTCGAAAATATCCTGGAGCGCGCCATTATTAAATGTCAGGGAGAGACCATAGAGGAGGTGGATCTACCAGCGCCGCCGCGCCGTATCGTAGGCCTTCCCTTTTCAGGCAATGGGGAAGTTGGGATCTCACTCAAAGAGTGGCTGGCGAAGAGTGAAAAGGATTACCTGCGTGGGCTCTTGATTAATCACAAGGGAAGCATTACCTCTGCTGCAAAAGCGGCCAAGGTGGATAATAAGACGCTTTACAGAAAAATGAAGAGGCACGGTTTGCATAAAGAATCCTTCAAGGACTTTGAGTAACCCGTTGCCGCTTCCTGACTCACCGATCACAAGACACCGATCACTGCTTTATTCGCTAACAAAGTTTTCAGTCAAAAATCATTACGTTAAAACGCGCTGATCTGGATTATTAGAATACCCCACGGCCTGGCGCAGGCACATAACCGATGGGGTTTCCAAAGGGGAGAAGCGGCAGCTCTTCCCTTTGCTCGACCAACCCCGTGGTCAATATGATTTGATTTGTAAAGATGCGCTCAAGCAAAGTCAACAAACAGCTTTGTGTTCGAGTGAAGAAAATTATCAAGAGGGCTAGGTGCCTCGCTTCAAAAGTTGCTGAGCCTCATCTTCGGTGAGTTTTTCTATCTCCTCTAAGAGGGTTTTCTCGATTACCTCGGCAAGTTCTTCAATGGTGGGTTTTTCAAACAGGGTGCGAAGGGGTACCTCCGTCTGGAAGGCCTTGCATACACGGGACATGACCTGAGTGGCCAGCAGGGAATGTCCCCCTAACTCAAAGAAGTTGTCGTAGACGCCGACCTGCTTGAGCTTCAGGACTTCACTCCAAATTCGGGCCAGCTCCTTCTCTACGGGGCTACGAGGTGCCACAAAAGCTCTCTCTAGCTCGGGCCTGGTCTGGTCGGGTGCGGGAAGCGCCTTGCGGTCCACCTTGCCGTTGGGTGTTAGCGGCAGAGCATCCAGGAACACGAAGACGGAAGGCACCATGGCTGAGGGAAGCGCCTTGCTCAGATACGATCGAATTTCGCGGACTTTCACTTGATTACGAGCCGAAGCGACCACGTAGCCGACTAGGATGTTCTCGTCTTGAGCGTTTGTTCGGCCCACGACGACGCACGAACTTACGTCTGGGTGCTGCGAGAGGATTGCAGTGACTTCGTCCGGCTCCACGCGTACCCCTCGAATTTTAATCTGATTATCAAGACGACCGAGGATCTCCAACGAACCATCGGGGCGATAACGCCCACGGTCCCCGCTGAAGTAAATCAAATCTGCTGGGTTGTCCCGAAAAGGGTTGGCCACAAATCGCTTTCGTTGTTCTTCCGGAGCGTTGATATAACCCAAACTTCGGAACGGCGTGCGCAAAACAATCTCGCCCGGTTCACCGATGCCGCACACCTGTCCGTTTTCTGTCAAGACCAATGCCTGGGTTTGCGGAAGCGGTCTACCCACGGGCTGAACACCCGATGCGATTTGGGTCGGCACCGTGTAGAAGCATTTCGCCAGCGTAGTTTCTGTAGGCCCATATAGGTTGACGATCTGGCCCGAATCGGGAAATGACTCACGCCAGCGTCGAACGAGCGATCCGGTGAGAGGCTCTCCTGCAAAGAACACCCACCGCAGGCTGCTCAGGGTTACTGTCGGTGGAGCGCTTACCATCCAGGATTGAGCGAGGGATGGAACAGTGTGCAAGAGGGTAATCCCTTCGCGCTCCAGCCAAGGCAGCACATGCTCGGACACGAGTTCGTCTGTTTCCTCGGGTATGGAAAGAGTGGAGCCGCTTATCAGAGGCAGAAAGATGTCTCTAAGAACTACATCAAAGGAAAGACCCGTTAATTGAGCGCAGCGGTCTTCAGGCCCGACGGAAAACGTCTCCCTCTGCCAGGTAAGAAAGTGGCTCAATCCCTTGTGACATCCCATTACTCCTCTAGGTACACCGGTGGTGCCAGAAGTAAAGAAAATGTAGGCGGCATCGTCCGGGGAAAGCTCGGGCAGTTCCTTTGCCCCGAGGTTCGAAAGACCTTCTGTGTCCGAGCCACCCGCTTCATTCTGAGCCACCCTAAGGATGGTTAACTCTGAAAGCTCCTGCATCCACTCGTCTTGCTTCCTCCATGCACCGATGTAGAGCAAGCGTTTTGCACCGGCCTCTCTTAGCATAAGACGCTGGCGATCGGCAGGAAGATTCCGATCAACAGCAAGGAGCACCCCTCCGCTCAACAATACAGCCATCATGCTGGACACGAGCCCAAAGCTCTTCGGGCCGGCCACCGCCACGACTTCTCCCCATTGGGTCCTGTGTGCACCGAGCAGCTGCCCAAGAGCGCCGGCACTGGCCGATAATTCCTCGTAGGTCCAGGCACGCTCCCCCTGGCGGATCGCAGTTTTCTTGGGCGACTGCTTGGCCCATGAAGTGACCAGACTTGTGACCAATTCGCAACGAAGCTCAGGCAGAACTGTTGCGGGATCGGGCAGCAACCGTGCGGACTGCGGTGTCACGAGCGAATACGACTGAATTGATCTCCCTGGATTGTCTATAATTTGCTTGAGCAGATGTTCGAATTGTTTCAACATTTCAGCCATGCGTACCTGTTCAAACAGATCGGCATTGTAGACCAGATCGAGATACAGTCTTTGATCTCGGTCCTTTACATACAGAGTTAGATCGAATTTGGACTCCGTTTCCCGACGGCCAATAGACTCCAATCTCATCCCAGGCAGTTCAATTTCCTTCTCCGGAAGGTTCAGCATATTTAACATCACCTGAAACAACGGCGTTCGACTCAGATCCCGTTCGGGCTTCAGTTCCTCCACCAGCTTCTCAAAAGGTAGATCCTGGTGGGCATAGGCCCCCAGGGCCACTTCACGCACCCGACCCAGCAGTTCTCGGAAAGAGGGGTTGCCCGAAAGGTTGGTGCGCAGCACCAGAGTGTTAAGGAAAAATCCGATCAAGCCCTCGGTCTCAGCTCGGTTCCGGCCTGCGATAGGGGTCCCGACAACGATGTCTTCCTGCCCTGTGTATCGGTAAAGCAACGTCTTGAAGGCCGCTAACAGTGTCATGAATAGGGTGACTCCGCTTTGACGGCTCAAGGCCCTGAGCCCTTCAGATAGGCTCTGGGGGAGTA
>JAPUHZ010000001.1 GCA_027297485.1 Deltaproteobacteria bacterium | reverse complement strand
GCCCCATCCGGCACGTTCTAGTTTACGGACGGAACCGGAAAAAAAGAAAAGAGTTTATTCGTCAAATGGCTAGAGAGCTATCGGTCGAGTTTCGGGAATCCCATTCCTTAAACGAGATCGAAGAGATATCAGACATCCTCGTATTAGCGACAGACTCAACTTCTGCTGTAATCGACGGCAAACGGATTAAGGGCGAGGTTTTAATTGTTACGATGGGTGCAAACCAGCCCGTGAAACATGAAGTCTCGACTGAACTGATCCGGCAGATGGACCTCGTCGTTACAGACGACCTCCCTACCGCGCAGAACGACAGCGGCGACCTCATTGCCGCCCATGAAGCGGGAATACTGCGCTGGGAAGACGTCGTTCCTCTGGAAAGGGTTGTCGCGAGCACCAGACTGGCCAGTCGCCCTAAACGGATCCTCTTTCAGTCCAACGGTATCGCCGACGAAGATCTGGCCGTAGGCCGGTACGTTTTGGATCAAGTTAGAAGGAAAAAAGTGAGGGTGAGAAGCGTGCCTGAAATTTAACGGGCAGCCAGTCCTTTCGCTGCTACCCTTCCTCATAACCGTGCTTATGGCTCCTCCATGACACCCAGCGTGAGGCCCGCTTCACTCAAGATGCGCCTACAGAATTCCCCTTGGTCCGCAACGACATAAAAAGCTGCTCCCTTGTACTCAGAAGACAAAATATTGGACATCGCGGTTACGTATGGCTCGACTTCCACGGCGTATTCGATACCTTTCTCCGTCAATACGGCTTCAGCTCGCTTCGCTTCACTTAGCTCTCTGGCAAGGTAGATCCGCACCACCTCCTCACCATCCTCAAAGTCTTCAAAAGCAACCTTGGCCATCGTCAGTTCTCAGTGGATTATATTGGCCGCTTAGTTGCCCCTCCACTTTATCGGAGCAAGATCAACCAGGCTGAAGCACGTCAAGACTGCTCCCTTTCCCGCATTCGGGTGACGGAGATCCGGCTCGTCCCCCTCTGATAAGAATCAAAAAAGATGTGATGCCACCTACGAGGCCCCAGATGTCCCCTGCTTAGCCCGAATAAAAGTTGGGCTCACTCTCCCCTACTCGAACTTGATACCTTCCTCTCGCATAATATCGAGGCACAACCCGACGCACTCATTGCAGATGGCAACTCCGGGGCCAGCAACAAGCTTCTTTACCTCGTCCTGCGTCTTGCTACAAAACGAACATGCAGATCTTTTTCGCCTGTCGAACTCGTCGGACCATGGCCCATGTGTTCATTGATGGCCTTTTGAAGAGCCTTTATTATTTCTCTTCTCTTGTTTTTGCATCCCACTTCGACAGCTAACAGACAAAGCTGCTCGCCAATGTGACTCCATCAGTCACTTAGACAATCGTTGAATTCTTCTACCTTTTGCTTCCAGCAATTCTCTTGTCAGCAGTTGCTCTCCCCGCATCACATGAACAATATAAACCTTGTCTTTCTCGATACGGTAAAAGACACGGCATGGCGGGATATAAAGTTGACGGTACGGTAGGTCAGATAATTCAGGCGGCACGGACCCCATCCTGGGGAATCTCTGCAGTCTACCGACTCTGGCGAATACGTTCTGGACGAGCTTCCGAGCGGCATCCGGCTTGTCTAGGGCTATGTAGTCTGCAATGACATCCAAATCCTGTAGAGCAGGCTCAGCCCATATTACCCTAGCCATCGGCTCATTTTTTTCCTCGCCGCCGCATGGCTGACGGAGCGACCATGCCGAATCGCCTTTTCACCTCGCGCTATGCCTTCTAAAATTCTTACCCTGTTCTGTAGACCTTCGAATGTGTCTATATCAACAAGATATGCTGCGGGCTTTCCGTGCTCCGTGATCAGGATTGGAATCCGATCCGCTCCGAGCTCGGCGAGAATTTCTGTGGCTTTACGCTTCAAGGTTGTAACGATGTGGGTCTTCATAGTAAGTGATATTAAAGTATCACTCCTCACAATACAATCTCATGTTGCGGTTCTTGCCTCTAACGAGATGAAGCCCGATAGAGCGACCGTACGGCCTCCTACTCTCCTTTCACTACCGCTGTTCCCGGCACCGATCATCTTTTTGCCCTCGTCATTCCAGGCAGCGGGCATTCCGCTTATTTGGATGAAAGCTAAGCCGGCGCGAATCAAGCGAGTATATTCGCAGTCAACTTAGCGGCAGGTTAGGCTGTGCGGGACTTTTTATGTTTTGCGATCAGTTCCCGGATCGTTGGGACCATCTCTTTAGACACTTCCATGACAGCCTGGGTTGTATCCTCGAAAGCCGCTTCGTCCTCCGCATTCGCCTGATCGTCCGTCTGTTGTTCGTAATGTTCGAGCACCCGACGTACTCTCTGCTCGTCCCAACCGGGTGGAAATTTACTCTGTTTCATCCCTTTCCTACGTAGCCGCCGTCGATACGCGAATAAAGATTTCCCTCGCCCTGTCCAGTGAGCCAGGAACTGTTAGGGCCTCCCAAGTTCCTTCGACGTTCAAAACTCCGCTGCCAGGCGGTCTAATGCCTCCCCCGTTACACGATGCACCGTCCACTCATCCATGGGAACGGCGCTAATAGACTTGTAGAACTTCAGCGCGGGCTCATTCCAATCGAGCACCGCCCACTCGAAACGACCACATTGTCGTTCTTTGGCAAGATGTGCCACGTAAGCAAGCATCACGCGCCCAATGCCTTTCCCGCGCATCTCGGGCTTGACAAACAGATCCTCGAGGTAAATCCCTGGTCGACCCAGGAATGTCGAGAAATTATGGAAGTACAATGCAAAACCGACCGGTTCCCCGCCAAATTGTCCTAGGATCACTTCGGCCACACGTCGAGCACCAAATAACGTCTCACGCAATAGTTCCTCCGTAGCAACGACTTCATGAGAAAGTTTTTCATATTCTGCCAATCCCTTGATCAACGACAGGATCAACGGAGCATCATCTTCCTTCGCCGGTCGAATCGTGAAATTCTTTATTTTCGTGGAGATCTCCATATCTTTTCTCCAAAGGCATGGATGAAACGCAGCACTTCAGCGCTGTCGGCTCCACCCTATTGCTACATGGCAGCTCTACACTCTACACTCTCCTAGTCATCAGGCTTTGGAGATGAAGGTACCACCATCTCCTTCTTTCCTCCAAGTCGCAGGCGAGCAGTCTCTCGATTGCCTTCGACCTTTACATGTTTGGTCGCTCCAACCAATTCGCGACCTCCTCTGCATTCTTGTCCGGAGGAAACACCGGGTAGAAGACCTTTTCGATCGCTCCGTCACGCAGAATCAACGTGATCCGCTTCACAAAAGTCATGCCGTCTATCTCGAATGTGGGTAGACTGAGTGCCTTGATAAACTCGAATCTATCATCACTCAACAAATCAAACGGAAGATGCAGCCGCTCAACCGCCTCACGCTGATAGTCCGGTCCCTGCGTGCTCAGGCCAAACCCCCTTGCTCCCACGTGCTCCAGCTCTGCGTTGTGGTCGCGGAAAGCGCACGACTCTGGGGTGCAGCCCCGAGCACC